>JBEKTG010000305.1:0-4844 GCA_049516275.1 Candidatus Acidiferrales bacterium | reverse complement strand
GCCAACGCCGCGGCCTCGATCGGGAAATTCGCCGAGGCGGAGTCCGCTCTTTACGACAACCAGAATTACTGGGGCGAGACAGGCGACATCCAAAAATACATGGAGGCTGGGCTTTCGCCGGTCGATTTCCACCGCGTGCAGAAGCTCATGGCGGGATGCGAGATGAGCGTTCCGCCGGACAGCCACTCCTGCCCGTTTGACGCCTACATCGAGCAGGACAAAGCGCTGGGAAATCAGGTGCCCGTGCAGGCCACGCCAACCTTTCTCATCTATCACAAGGGGCAACGATTTCCGGCCGGGCAGGGCGTAGTCTCCTGGACGGTGCTGAAGCAATTCTTCGATCAGTTGCTGAGCCAGTAGGCCGATAGGATGAGCGAAGCAGCGGCACCGGTGTCACGCGCAACGCCCGCGGATTCCCGCTTCACGCCGGGACGGATTCTTCTATTACTCGGAAGACTTGCGCTCGCCTGTGTATTTCTCGTCGCTGCGTACGCGAAACTCAAACCCCAGATCGCGGTGCCCTGGTCGCTCGGCTCGGTCGAAACGTCCCTTTCCATGTTTGCCATGCAGGTGGACTCTTACCAGTTGCTGCCCCCCTCCCAGGTGATTCGCGTGGCGCATTTTTTGCCCCCGTTTGAATTGTTTCTGGGCCTCTGGCTTCTGAGCGGAGTCGCGCTCCGGTTTTCTTCCGTCATTACCACGCTGGTGCTCACGGGTTTCTTCACGCTCATGGTGCGGACGTATGCTTTGCACCTGGCGATCAACTGCGGCTGTTTCGGAACGAGCGAGCAGCTCGGGCCGAAAACGATGCTGCGCGACGGCTCGCTGCTGGCGCTCTCCCTCGCTGTCACGGCAGGCGCGTTCTGGTTTCACCGCCAGCGAAGAAGCGCCGCCATTTGAAGCCCTTCCTCCGTGCCGTATAACGCCGCAACGAAGCCATTAGCACGGCATAACCTGATTTAAAACAGCGACGTACGGCTCACCAGGACAACTACCGGTTGCAACTTTCTATTGCCGTGATAGCTTGGCAGAGCCATGAAAAATGTCCTAACCCTTGGAAGGGTCATCAACGAGGATTCCTCTCCTTCCTCCGGCAAAATCCTGTCCGTTTTTGACCCAGCCAAACCACTCATTTCCGCCGCAATTTCCCGCCGCGCTCACTCGACACACATTATCGAACGGAAACACATGCAACTTATTGAAAACAATCAAAGTCAGTACGCGCCACTCGACACTATAAGAGACCTCTGCATACATCAAAAATCCGCTCCTCTCGCCACCGAAAACGGTTCCAAATTCCTCTCGCATCCAGCTCCGCCACTCAGCCGGTCCAGCATGTCCAGGTTACGCGCGAAGATTTGCGGCGTGGCTGCGCTTGCTCTTTCGATCGCACTCACGGGCGCCGCTGCCTTGGCTCAATCCGCTGCGAACAAGCCACTCACCGTCGAGAGAATCTATAGCTCCCCGAGCTTGAGCGGCGAGCTCACTCAGGGGATCGAATGGGCGCCGGACGGCAAGCGAATCTCTTACCTCCAGAAAATGGGCGACACGAGCGAGCTGTGGACCATGGACGCGGCCACCGGCGAGCGCAAAGCGCTGGTGAAAGCGGAAACGCTGGCCGCCGTGATGCAGCCGGAAAAAACGCAGGCGGTCCAGGCCACCGGCCTCGGCCGCATCCAGCCGGACAATTATCTCTGGTCGCCCGGCGGCGATTCTCTTTTGTTTATTGGCGGCAACAGCCTGGTGCTGCTCGACCTGAAGACCATGGCTCCCAGGCCGATCGTCACCGGCGAGTCCGACCTGGAGGACCCAAAGTTTTCTCCCGACGGAAAATGGATCAGCTTCGTGCGTGACTCGAATATCTGGGTCGTGAACCTGTCAAAGGGCGGCCTGAAGGCGCTCACCAGCGGCGGCAGCGAAGAAGTCCTCAAAGGCAAGCTCGACTGGGTCTATCCCGAAGAACTCGATTGCACCACGGCCTACTGGTGGTCTCCGGATTCGTCGCGCATCGCCTACTACGAAATGGACGAGCGCCCCGTTACGCGCTATCCCATCGTGGACATGAGCTCGCCCGCGGGTGCGATCGAGTACACGCGCTTTCCCCAGGCCGGCGAGCCCAATCCCATCGTGCGCGTGGGAGTCGTGCCGGTCTCCGGCGGCGCTACCACCTGGATGAACACGGGAACCGACCCCGACGTGTACCTCCCGCGGGTAGATTGGCTGCGCGACAGCCGCCATCTCGCAATCCAGCGGCTCAATCGCGCGCAGAATAAACTCGACCTGCTCTTCCTCGATATCGGGGGAGGAACGCAGCGCCCGGTCCTTACCGAGTCTGACAAATACTGGGTAAACATCAGCGACGATCTGTACTTTTTTTCGGACGGCAAGCGCTTTCTCTGGTCGAGTGAGCGAACCGGCTTCCGCCACTACTATCTCTACGATCTCGCGGGAAAAGAGCTGGAACAGCTCACCACCGGCGACTGGGGTATCACGGGCACGAGTGGGTTCGGCCCGGGTGCGGCGAGCCATCCCGCCGTGGATGAAGCCCACGGCTACATTTATTTTCTCTCGAACAAGGACGACGCGCGCGAGGCGCAGCTCTACCGCGTCTCCCTGGCGGATAAGAGCATCACGCGCATCACGAAGGAAGCGGGTACCCACGACGTGGTGCCCTCACCCAACGCTGCCGGTTTTGTGGACAAGTACTCGAACTCGATGACCCCGCCCAGGCAGGATCTATACCGTGCCGACGGCACACGCGTCGTGGCGATCAATGAAAACAAGGTGGCTGAACTGCGCAGCTACGAAATGTCGCCGGTCGAATACGTGGATGTAGCGGCGGAGGACGGAACCAAACTCTACGGCATGATGATCAAGCCGGCCAGCTTCGACGCTTCCCGCAAATATCCCGTAATAATCGACGTGTATGGCGGCCCGCAAGTGCAGTACGTGAAAAACGCCTGGGCCGGGTCTGATTTCCTATGGCAGGAATCGATGGCCGAGAAAGGCTTTCTAATTTTCTCGCTGGACAACCGCGGCTCATACAACCGCGGCCACGCCTTCGAGACTCCCATCTATCACCGCATGGGCAAGGTCGAGCTCGACGACCAGCTCGCGGGAGTGAAATACTTGAAGTCGCTGCCTTATGTGGACGGTTCGCGCGTCGGAATCTGGGGCTGGAGCTATGGCGGGTATATGACTCTCGATGCGCTGTTCAACGCCCCCGACGTATTCAAGGCCGGTGTATCGGTAGCGCCGGTAAGCAACTGGCGGCTCTATGACACGATCTATACCGAGCGTTACATGGGCCGCCCGCAGGACAATGCCGCCGGCTACCAGGAATCGTCTCCCTCGAACCAGGCGCGGAATTTGAAAGGGAAGCTGATGCTCGCCCACGGGACCGGCGACGACAACGTGCACTTCGCCAACACGTCGGAAGTGATTAACGAGCTGGTCCAGGCCGGCCAGTATCCCGCCGATCTAGCAATCTTTCCGGGGCGCGGCCATCCCATCGGCGACCGCCCGGCCCGCATTCAGCTTTTCAACCAGATTACGCGCTTTTTTCTGGATAACTTATAGGAACGCCGTATTCTCCGGCAGCGCCGGCCCTGATACATTCAAAATAGAATTGCCGGAAGGCGGTTTTGAAGATCGCCGGACGGGTAGTGGCGACGGATAACGGCGGACAGATAGAGATGAAACGGCCATCGATCATTGCGTGCGCGGCAGCCATCACATTGTTCTGCGGCTTTGGCACGTCTGCCAGGCCAGCGCCCGCCGCTGCTGACACCCTGTCTCCGGCGATTCTCGACAGCGGTTTCGCGGAACTCTACAAGTTGAATTTCCAGGGCGCGCGAGCCGAGTTTCTCTCCTACGAAAAGCAGCAGCCGGGCGACCCCCTCGGCAAGGTTGCTGAAGCGGCGAGCTACCTCTACGAAGAGTTCAACGAAAAGGGCGTCTTCACCTCGGCTTTTTTCCTGGACGATGCGAAGTTTCTGGGCGGCGTAGACGGTAAGCCCTCCGAGAACCGCAACGATGCGTTTATGGGCGTCAACCAACAGGCACGCGAGATGGCTCAGGGTCTGCTGAAAGAAAATCCCCGCGACGCCCACGGCCTGCTGGTGCTCACGATGGCCGACGGCATGGAATCCGATTACGACGCTCTCATTGAGAAAAAGCAGCTGGCGGGATTGACGATGATGCGTCGCGCGGATAGCGAAGCCTCGCTGCTGCTTTCCATCGATCCCAACGCGCAGGATGCCTACCTTGCGCTGGGCGCGAGCAATTATGTTATTGGGTCGCTCCCCGGTTATAAGCGGATTTTCCTGAAGATTGGCGGAGTTCACGGCGACAAGGAACGCGGCATCGAATTGATGCAGCAGGCGGCCGACCACGGCCACTATTTGAAGCCGTTCGCGCAAATACTGCTAGCGCTAGGCTACGAACGCGAGCATCGCTTCGATCGCGCGCGGGTGTTGCTGACCGACCTTACGGTAGAGTTCCCAGAGAACCCGTTGTTTGCTCACGAGCTTTCACTGATTCAGACGGATCCTCCCCGCAAGCGGTAATCCGCTCTCCCAAAACGAAAACAATCGTTTACGAGTGTGCTTTACAAAACGGGGATTCGGTCGGTTCCCATATATGGACGCAGCGCTTCCGGAATCACCACGGATCCATCCGCCTGCTGATAGTTCTCCACGATGGCGATCCAAGTACGGCCCACGGCAAGTCCGGAACCATTCAGCGTGTGCAGAAATTCCGTTTTGCCGGTCTTGGGCTTGAAGCGGATCCCGGAGCGGCGCGCCTGGAAAGCTTCCGTGTTCGAGCAGGAAGAAATCTCCATG
>JBEKTG010000304.1:0-4848 GCA_049516275.1 Candidatus Acidiferrales bacterium | reverse complement strand
AATCCGCAGAACCAACAAAAAGGATACGACAGGCATGGGTGGAAACACAAAAATACCGGCGCCCGGAACGGGGTCATCCGAGCCCCAGACTCACTCTTAGCAACACGGTTTTGCGGGTGCCCCACCCTTACGGTTTTCAAGGGTGGGCTTCGCTTCCTGTCAAAGCAGCGAGAATGACTTTTCGGGAGAAGGTCTTTATGGGGTCGGAGATTCAACTCCGACATAGTCGAACCGCGCGCCGCGTCTTCCTTTCGCGGTGCCGTTTCGGCGACTCTTCAGTCCGCCGCCGCAGCAGCGGACTTCTTCTCATCGGCCGCTGCCGAGGCTTCTTCCACGGTGAGCACGCTGATGAACTTCCCGCGCCCGCCGCGATCCTCAAACCGCACCACACCGTGGATCAGCGCGAACAACGAATCATCCTTGGCGCGCGCCACGTTCTTCCCGGCCTTATAGCGCGTGCCGCGCTGCCGGATCAGAATGCTCCCGCCCGAAACCACCTGTCCGCCAAAACGCTTCACGCCCAGCCTCTGGCCGTGCGAATCGCGCCCGTTTACTGAGGAACCGCCGCCCTTTTTGTGTGCCATTTCAAAAGCCTCTAGGAAAGTTGAATGTCGCCGACTTCAACGGCGGTATAGCCCTGCCGGTGGCCGCGCTGAATATTGTATTGGCCGCCCGTCTTGTATTTCAACGTTTTGAGTTTAGGCCCGCGAAGATGCCGGATGATCTTGCCGGTCACTTTGGCCTTGGCGGCATCGGCGCCGCCGATAATTTTCTTCTCGTCGGTGCGAACCGAAAGGACGCTGTCAAACGTAACCGTGCCCCCGACCTTGCCTTCGAGCCGCTCCACCTGCACGGTCTGCCCCGGCTCCACGCGATACTGCTTACCCCCAGTGCGAATTACGGCGTACATGCTCTCTCCTAACGTGATTGGGAAACCACGATTATACGGGGCCATCCGCACCTACGTCAACGGCGGCGTCCATTGCTTTTCAGCGATGGTATCACTAATCCAGCTTTTGCGGCTGGAATGGAACGTCATCCGGGTATGATCGTAAACCTCACGGCGTTTACCACGACAACTACTGGTTGCAATCCCCATTCGGATGGCGTTAGGGTGCTTCCAGGTGTGGCTGGAAATGATAACTCGAACGCAAAAAACGGCGCGGCAGTAGGATTTTTGCCGCATCTGACTCGACACACTGAGACGAACGGAAACAAGGTTAACCTATTGAAAACGCTCGGTGACGAAGGTGACCACTCGACACTCTTCTGCAATGGTCGCGACGTGGGTTTTCCATTCGCTGCCTCGCCGCAGTTGAAGTTGCGGGTGCCCCACCCTTCGGTTTTAAGGGTGGGTCTTTCTTTCGCTTTCGCCTGCGCTTTTGTTTTTCGTTGTCATCCCGACAGAGCGAAGCGGCGAGGGCTCTCTTAGCTCTTCGCTACAAGTGAGGCGATCGCCCCGAGCCGAGTTGCCGGTTGGGAAGGTGGGTGCGATAATGAACCCGGTCGCAGTCAATTGGTTTTGATGGACGGGGGTGTTTATGGGAATCAGAGAAGCGTGGATTGAAAAGCGGACCGCGGCAATGAACGGCGGCGTGCGCAATTTTTCGCAGATGCACTATGCGCGCAAGGGCGTCATCACCGAAGAGATGCTCTACGTCGCAACGCGCGAGAAGATTTCCCCGGAGCTTGTGCGCGACGAAGTCGGGCGCGGCCGCGCCATCATCCCCGCCAACATCCACCATCACAGTCTGGAGCCCATGGGCATCGGCGTAGCGTTCTGCTGCAAGATCAACGCGAATATCGGAAATTCCGCCACCACCTCGAACGTCAATGACGAGCTCGAAAAGCTTCATCGCGCCGTCCACTATGGCTCCGACACCGTGATGGACCTCTCCACCGGCGGCGACATCCCGATGATCCGCAAAGCCATCATCAATGCCTCCCCCGTGCCCATCGGCACCGTGCCCATTTACGAGGCAATCTCCCGCGTGCGCCGCGCCGAGGATCTGAACATCAACGTGATGCTCGAAGTGATCGAGGAGCAGGCCGAGCAGGGCGTCGACTACATGACTATCCACGCCGGCGTGCTGCGCGAGTTTCTCCCGCTCGTGCGCAACCGCATCACCGGAATCGTCAGCCGCGGCGGCGCCATCCTGGCGCAGTGGATGAGCTTCCACAAGCAGCAGAATTTCCTCTACGAAAATTTCGATGCCATCTGCAAGATTTTCCAGAAGCACGACGTGAGTTTTTCGCTCGGGGACGGCCTGCGTCCCGGCTGCCTGGCCGACGCCAGCGACCAAGCGCAATTCGCGGAATTGAAAGTGCTCGGCGAGCTCACCAAAAAGGCCTGGGAATACGACGTGCAAGTGATGATCGAAGGCCCGGGACACATTCCGCTCGATCAGATCGAATTGCAGGTGAAAAAAGAAAACGAACTCTGTTACGAGGCACCCTTTTATACGCTCGGCCCCCTCGTCACCGACATCGCCCCCGGCTACGACCACATCACCAGCGCCATCGGCGCCGCAATGATCGGCTGGCACGGCGCTTCCATGCTGTGCTACGTCACTCCCAAAGAGCACCTCGGCTTGCCGAACGCTGACGATGTCCGCCAGGGCGTGATCGCCTACAAAATTGCCGCCCACGCCGCAGACGTGGCCCGCCACCGCCCCGGCGCCCGTGACCGCGACGATGCCCTGAGCTACGCCCGCTTCCTCTTCGATTGGAAGAAGCAGTTTGCGCTCTCCCTGGACCCGGAAACAGCCCAGGCCATGCACGATGAGACGCTCCCGGACGATTTCTACAAGGAGGCCAAGTTCTGCTCCATGTGCGGCCCTAAGTTCTGCTCCATGAACGCCACGCAGATAGCCGATATCTACCAGGGCCTCGACCAGAAGGACCGCGAGCAGAGGTTCGCCGAGCTGTTGGCAAAGGTTGAGAAGTAGGCGAATAACCCTTACTACTACATCAACAGGAAAATCTCACTCAGCGAGCAGCGCCTCGTTGAAGGTCACGCCTCCTAATCTTCTGATTCTGAAGCACATGAGGGCCATGCTTCTCGTTTTGTCGCTCTCCTACATCCCCGTGTAACAAATTCTGCCACTTTTTCTCCTCTTCCGTGTATATTGCGCGAGACACTTTTTCGACGGATGACGACTCAACCGCCTCTCCCCAAACCACGACGCTGGCTATTAGCAGTCGACCCTCGGGTCTACCACTGGGACACCCTCTTTGTGAAGGGTAAGGAAATGTGGCGGCACGCCGGCGCGAAACCGGACGCCCTCCGCCAGCTCAAGCAGGTCCACAAAGGCGACCGCGCTCTCTGTTATCACGGCAAGGCCGAACACGCCGTTTACGCCCTCGCCGAAGTGAGCCGCGATCCCTACCCTGACCCTCATGAGAAAGAATCCAAAACGCTTGTAATGGATTTGCGCGCAATCGAGCGACTGCCCCGGCAGGTGACGCTGGCCGAGCTGCGCCAGAACAAGCTTCTGAAAAAAATCAAATTCCTCAAGAACACGCGGTTGACGATCTGCCCGCTGACCGACGAAGAGTATTCCGAGATGCTGCGTATGGCGGGCATCGTGGCCTCGCCCGGCATCCCCCTTCCTTAATTCCTCGTCGCTGGGTCTGCTAGGGAACTAAAACCTTGTCGCTACTTGGATGCCTGTATTCAACTTAACCAGCTCCGAGACAATACTTTGTGGCTCAGCGCCGTTGGTCGCTGAATCGCATGCCAAAGATTAAAAACCCAGACGTGCAAGAAGGACTTCCCTTCCCGCGCGGCGCTACCTGGGACGGAGCGGGCGTCAATTTCGCTCTGTTTTCCGCGAACGCCACAAAGGTCGAGGTTTGCCTGTTCGACAAAACCGGCGAAATGGAACTCCAGCGCATCGACCTGCCTGAATACACCGACGAAATCTGGCACGGCTACGTCCCGGACCTTGGACCCGGCACGCTCTACGGCTACCGGGTCTCGGGGCCTTACGCACCCGAGGAAGGACACCGCTTCAATCCCAACAAGCTGCTTCTCGACCCATACGCTTGCGCGCACATCGGGGAGTTGAAGTGGGATCCCGCCGTTTTTGGCTACACGATCGGGTCGAAGGACGCCGACCTGAGTTTCGACAAGCGCGACAGCGCGCCGTTCGTGCCGAAATGCGTGGTGGTGGATCCGGCATTCGAGTGGAGAGAGCGAACCGCCCGGCACCAGGTCCCATGGGACCGCACCATCTTCTACGAAGCGCACGTGCGAGGATTCACGAAGCTGCATCTCGCCGTTCCGGAGAACGAGCGAGGGACGTTTGCCGGCCTGTCGCACCCGAAAGTAATTGAGTACATCAAGGCCTTGGGCATCACCTCGATCGAACTGTTGCCGGTGCATACCTTTGTCGACGATAACCACCTGCTCGAAAAAGGGCTGCGCAACTATTGGGGCTATAACACCATCGGATTTTTTGCCCCGCACCCGCGGTACGCCGCGGACTCGCGCCACAGCATGCACGAGTTCAAGGAAATGGTGGCCCGCTTCCACGACGCGGGCATCGAAGTGATCCTCGATGTTGTTTACAACCACACCGCCGAGGGAAGCGAACTCGGGCCGACGCTCTCGTTCCGGGGCATCGATAACGCCTCGTACTATCGTCTGCTGCAGGACCAACCGCGCTATTACATCAACGACACCGGCACGGGGAACACTCTGAATACCACGCATCCGCGCGTAATCCAGATGGTGACCGACAGCCTGCGGTATTGGGTGCAGTTGATGCAGGTGGATGGATTCCGGTTCGACCTGGGCACGATTCTCGCGCGAGAGCCCAACGGCTTTGACAATCGCAGCGGCTT
>JBEKTG010000303.1:0-5742 GCA_049516275.1 Candidatus Acidiferrales bacterium | reverse complement strand
GATCAAGGGCGACGCCCGCGCCCCGGTCTTTTCCATGACCGGGTTCGGCGACGACATCGGCGATAATTTCAAAGAATTCTTCCGCCCCTCCGCGCGCGGTCCGGTGGACTCCACGCTGCTCGTAAACTGGGATCAGAGCGCCAGCCTCTGGCAGAACCTGCGGGACATGATCTCCCCGCCGAAGCTTCCGCCGCTCAACGTCACCAGCAAGCCGGTCGCGGTAAAGGAAATCTGGTCCAAGAACACGCAATTCACGCGCGTGCAATCGCTGTCCATAGCGTTCCACATACTCGTTCTGGTGCTGATCATCGTTCCGCTTTTGCCGCAGTTGATGTCGCCCGGGACCACCAAGGCTAACTCGATCGTCAACATCATGCAGATCTCGCCGTATCTGCCCAAGCTCGCCCCTGCCGCCAAGAAGGCCGGTGGCGGAGGCGGACAGCGCAATCTCACGCCCGCCGTTCACGGCCAAGCCCCCAAGTTCAGTTGGACGCAATTCTCCAAGCCGTTGGCCAAGCCGCCCGTCGATCCGCCAACGCTCGTCGGCAACCCGGATATCAAAGTCCCGAACATCACCGCCCAGAATTGGGGCGACCCGCTGTCGAAGGTGCTCGGCGGCGATTCGCTGGGGCAGGGAAGCGGCAACGGAATCGGCAACGGCCAGGGTAACGGCCTTGGTCCCGGCTA
Source organism: Candidatus Acidiferrales bacterium (assembly GCA_049516275.1). Lineage (GTDB taxonomy): Bacteria > Acidobacteriota > Terriglobia > Acidiferrales > UBA7541 > Palsa-295. Next base: position 5,055 of record JBEKTG010000303.1, on the reverse strand, counting down.
CGGCTACAACACGGGCGGCGGATACCCCAACGCCGGAACCGGCGGCTACGGTAGCCCCGCCTGCCTCTACTGCCCGCAGCCTCAATTTTCCGATGAAGCCGTAAAAGCAAAGTATCAGGGCACCGTGCTGCTAGTCGCCGTAATCACCGCCGACGGCCGCGCCACCGAAATCCGCGTCGCCAAGGGGCTTGGACTCGGCCTGTCGCCAAGGGGCTTGGACTCGGCCTCGATGAAAAAGCCGTCGAAGCCGTTCGCACCTGGCGTTTCCGCCCCGCCCTCGGACCCGACGGCAAGCCCGCATCCGTCCGCCAATCCATCGAAGTCACCTTCCACCTGTACTGAGTTTTCTCCTCGATGTACCGTGAAGCCCCAACGGACGCACACTCAGTCTTGCGATGGCTTTCTCTCGGTTTACCAACTGGACCGGCGTACCCTACGCGCGCGCTTCCAGCGCCAGCGCTTCTGTTAGGATGGCCAGCATGAAACGCATCCTCTCGATTCTTTTCCTGGCGACCGTAGGCATGGCCGCCCCTCGCCCCGCTTTTTCCCAGGCAGCGAACGGCACGGTGGACTTTGTCGCGCGCGCCACTCCGTCCGGCGGCCTCGACGAGCCCGTCCGCGGCTTTCCGTTTTATCTCCTGAGCAAAAGCTTCGACGAAATCAGCAGGGAAGCCGAAGCGACCTACCCCAAGCCCGATAAGAACGCCTTCATCGACAAACTCGACGTCTCGCCCGAGCTGAAAGCCTGGATGAAGAAGAATGAAATGATCCAGCTCTCCGGCGAGGATTTCATCCACAAACTCAAAGTTCCCGACGTGATGGGCGTCCCCGAATTCTACACAGCCTATCTGGACCGCAATTCCGGCGATCAGAGCGCCAGTTTCCCCAAGCCCAAATACAAGCCCTCTGACAAAACGAAGGATCCCGCCAAATACGAAAAGCTCAAGGCCGAATACACCGAGGCCGTCCGCCGCTACATGGAGCAGCTTCCCGAAAGCATCGACGGAATCGATCTCAGCTTGGTAAAAGTCGACCCCAGCGCCAAGTGGAACGACCTAGAAGCCAAGCGCAAGCCGCAGATCCAGCGTCGGGCGCTCGATCTGGCGCAGTCGAAATACCTCGTCGCGCGCGCCGACACCGATCTGCAGGGCGAAGCGGTTCTGCGCGGCGTCCCCCCGGGAAATTACTGGCTCAGCACGCTCGACGTCTCCGCGAACGTAGGCGACGCCCGCCCTCGCTGGGACACGTCGCTCACCGTGCGTCCCGGCCAGCAGGTGCGCATCCTGCTATCCAATGTCAACGCGGTCGAAACGTCCGCTTCGAACACTCCCTGAAGCCCTCTTTCTCCCAAAAGGTTACGAGTTTGGTTGAAACGAACAGCGAGATCGGCAAGTTTTGTGACAAGCGAGATTCGCGATCGTGATCAATAATAATGACCTGTCTCGCTCCATCCGCGCTCTAGCCGATCCTGACCACCACGCACGCGAAACCGCCGCCGCGGAAATCTTCGCAAGCGGCTGCGAACTCGCCCGCCCCATCCTCGATCAATGGAACGCAGACGAAGAACTCGCAAGAATTTTTGTGCGCGGAGCGGAGGGCATTCCGGAACAAACCGTAGGAATTGCCGTCGAGCCGGCCCATTTCGAGCGCATTCGCAGCGCCTACGGATTTCCCGCGCTAGCGGAAGTCCCGCCCGATCAGGACGCGCTCGAATTTGAGCTCGAGTACCCCACCGGCGTCCGCCTCGACATTCTCACAACGCGCGACTCCTCCGGTTCAGGCGTCATCGCCGGGTTTCTGAGGAAGTTCGGCGAGCGCATCCAGCAAATCGAAATTCTAGTCGCCAGCGTGGACAGCTCGGCGCAAATCCTCCAAGCCCGCTTCGGAATCCAGCCGGTCTACCCATCCACGCGCGCCGGCGCCAACGCCACCCGCGTGAATTTCTTTCTCGTTCCGTCACCCGTCGGCGGCAAAGTGCTGATCGAACTGGTGGAAGCGAAAGCGCCGTCGCGCGGCCTGTGATAAACTGAACGGCGTTTTCATCGCAGTCGCTCGCGACCCTCCGACGCTAGCTAACAAGTTAGCTGTTCTGTGGCGCTATGGTGCAACGGTTAGCACGCGGCCCTTTCAAGGCTGAAATACGGGTTCGATTCCCGTTAGCGCTACCATTTCTCTCCGTCTGCTTCTAATCAGCTAGGTCGGTTTGGGAGGTCCGGAAGGGCCTCCAATGCGTTATGTTGCGTCACATCCTCGCGCTAATGCGTCTCAAGCCGCGTGGCGATTGCGACGATCCGCTGATTGGCTTCTACTGCGCCACTAAGTGGGCCGTTGAAGCGCTCCATGAGCGCAGAACGCGGCGATCCGGAGGCCACCGGGGGGCCATCCTCGCCGACCGCGTTACCCCCACTCCTGATTAACTTTGCCAGCTCAACCGGAAGCTGAACCGCTACCAAGTTTTGCTCTACGGTTGCAACCGCTGCCGGTTATCGTGCAGACTTTGTGACGCGCGTTGCGCTGGAAGTACAGCTGGTTCGCGCATTCCTCCGAGAATAAATGGCGACTGTGCAAGTAAACCGGCGCACCGCGGCCGCGCGCCTCGACCGGCTGCCGATCACAGCTGTGCACCGGCAGATGCTGTGGATCGTGGCCATCGTTTTCTTTTTCGAGCTGGGCGATCTGAACGCGTTCGCCTTTGCCGCTCCCGCGGTGATGAAATTCTGGAATCTTTCCGTATCGACCATCAGCCACATCGTTTCGTGGACGTTCTTCGGCATGTTTCTTGGCGCGGTTTCGGGCGGCTGGTTCTCCGACCGGCTTGGCAGAAAGAAAGCTCTGCTTCTCACTACCGCCTGGTATTCGGCGTTCTCGCTGCTGAATGCGGCCGTGCAGGGCACCCTCGGGCTTTCCGTCACGCGGCTGCTCACCGGCGCCGGACTTTCGGCGATGACCGTGATCGGGATGACCTACATCAGCGAGATGTTTCCAGCGAAGCAGCGCGGCGCGTATCAGGGCTGGGTGATGACGATAGGCCTCGTCGGCATCCCGGTAACGGCGTATGTGGCGCGTTTCACCATCCCGCTTGCCAGTTGGGGATGGCGGCTCGTGTTCGTGTGGGGGTCTCTTGGCATTCTCGTGCTTTTGTTTGCGAACCGGCTCGAAGAGTCGCCGCGGTGGTATGAGAGTCAGGGCGAATTGGCGCAGGCGGATGCCGTGCTTGACCGGATCGAGGCTCGCGCTCGGGCCCAATTTGGAGAGCTGCCGCCGGTGCTCGAAGCCGTGGAGCTCCCCCGACAACTTTCTCGGCACCCTTCCCGGCAGCGCGGGAGATATTCCGACCTGCTCGCGCCGGCGTATCTGCCGCGCACCGTGATGATTGTCACGGTGTGGGTGGCGCAAACGCTGGGCTTCTACGGCTTCACGGCATGGGTCCCGACGCTGCTGGTGGCTCACGGATTTTCGCTGGTGCAATCGCTGGCGTGGTCCTCGGCGATGACCATTGGAGCGGTGCCGGGAGCGCTGCTATCGGCGGTGATTTCCGATCGCTGGGAGCGCAAATGGTCGATCGCCGCCGTTGCGCTGCTGATCGCCTGCTGCGGCATTCTGTACGGCGCCACGTTCCGGGTCGCCGCGATCGTCATTTTTGGATTTCTGGTGGCTATGTTCAGCCAGACATTCGCTCCGCTGCTCTACGCGTACACGCCGGAGTGCTTTCCTACCCATATCCGGAACTCCGGGTCTGGTATAGGATATGGAATCGGCCGGCTCGCGAATGTTTTCGGTCCGCTGGTGGTCGCCTTCTTGTTCAATCATTACGGCTACAAAAGCGTTTTCGCTTACGTGGGGGCGATGTGGCTGCTGGTGGCGGCCATCGTCAGCGCCTTCGGCCCTTTGACCAGGGGTAGGACGCTCGCCTAGCTCGCGGTACGATCCCCAAGGAGGATGTGGACGATAGATGGACCCGTTTGACGTGATCGTTGTGGGCGGAGGCAACGCGGCAATTTCCGCCGCCTTCGCCGCGCGCCACATCGTGCCGCGCGTTCTGGTGCTCGAGCGGGCGCCCGAACACATGCGCGGAGGAAACTCGCGGCACACGCGCAACGTTCGCTGCGCGCACGCCTCGGCGGACCGGTTTTTCTCGGCTCCCTACTCCGAAGAGGAGCTTTTCGAAGACCTCGTCAGCGTCACCGGGGGGCCTGCCAACGTCGACCTGGCGAAATTCGCGATTCGCCAGTCGAGCATGCTTCCGCGCTGGATGAGCCAACACGGCGCCTCGTGGCAGCAGCCGCTGGCCGGCACGCTGAGCCTGGGACGCACCAACCGTTTTTTTCTCGGCGGCGGAAAAGCGCTGCTGAATGCTTACTACCGCACGGCGGAGAGCATGGGCATCGGTCTGCGGTACGACGCGTTTGTCGAAGACCTCCTGATCGAAAACGATAAATTCGAAGGTGTCGCGCTCCAGACGAATGGCGCACGCGAAGTGATTCGGGCGCGGGCGGTGGTGATTGCTACCGGCGGCTACGAAGCGAATGTCGAATGGCTCAAGCGCCACTGGGGAGCGGCCGCGGACAATTTCATCATTCGCGGAACTCCTTACAACGATGGAGCGATGCTCGCCAACCTCCTCAGCAAGGACGCGAAGGCCATGGGCGATCCGAAGGGGTTTCATGCGGCGGCCGTCGATGCGCGATCGCCCAAGTTCGATGGCGGCATCGTCACGCGACTCGACGCGATTCCCTTCGGCATCGTGGTGAACAAGTTCGCCCGCCGCTTCTACGACGAGGGCGAAGCCATCTGGCCCAAGCGCTACGCCATTTGGGGAGGATTGATTGCCGGGCAGCCCGATCAGATTGCGTATGTGGTGGTGGATTCAAAAACGATCGGGCGATTCCTGCCGCCCATGTTCAAGCCCTACCAGTCCGATACTCTTGCAGGGCTTGCTGCGGCGCTCAATCTGGACCCCGGCGCGTTCACGGCCACGCTGAGGGATTTCTTAAGAGCGTCGTGTTGGTATATAGTGTAGTGAGTGGTTTATATATAGGTTTTCGGATTTTATTT
>JBEKTG010000302.1:0-4877 GCA_049516275.1 Candidatus Acidiferrales bacterium | reverse complement strand
CTGATGCTGCAGCCCGCCGACCTGCTGCTGCTCGATGAGCCCACCAACGATCTCGACATTCCCACGCTCGAAATCCTGGAAGAGAGCCTGCTGGAATTTCGCGGCGCGCTGGTGCTGGTCACCCACGACCGCTACATGCTCGACCGCGTCTCGAGCGTGGTGCTCGGCCTCGACGGCTACGGCGGCGCCGGCCGCTTCGCCAGCTATTCCCAATGGGACGCGTGGCAGAGCCAGCAGCAGAAAGCCCGCAACGCCGCTGCGAAAGCCGAAGCCGCCCGCGGGCAGGGAAGCAGCTCCGCAGCATCGAGCCACCAAGCCGAGGCAGGTTCCGCGGCAAGCGCCAGGGGAACAAATCCAGGGAAAAGTGCTGGCGAAAGTGCGGGAAAAAGCTCCAACGGGGATTCGGCCGGGACTCCGAGCGCTGGATCGAAGGGTTCGACACCAAACTCAGGCGCAGCGCGAGGCGCGACGCCGGCAAAACCCGCCGCCGCAAAAAAGCGCCTCTCCTTCAACGAAGTCCGCGAATTCGAAACCATCCAGCAGCGCATAGCCGACGCCGAAAAGGAATTGGAGTCCCAAGCAGCCTCGCTAAGCGACGCAACCGTAGCCAGCGACGCCGCTCTCCTACGCGCCGCCACCCTGCGCATCGACGAACTCCACCGCACAGTAGAAGCTCTCTACGCCCGCTGGGCCGAGCTGGAACAAAAGCAAAATTTCTGAGCAGTAGGGACTGCGAGGAACCGACCCTCAAAGGCGAAGGGTCGGGCACCCGCAAAAGCAAACATCCGTGGCACGGGCACTCCTGCCTGTACGCTTTTGCCCTGCGGTTTCGACGTTCCGGGTGCCCCACCCTTCGGTTTTAAGGGTGGGTCTTTCTTTCATTTCTGGTTTTTGTTTTGTTTGTGTTTCTGATTTGTTCTTCGCAGTCATCCTGAGGACCGCAGCGACGAAGGATTCCTCTTCGTTCTTTCTCGCTTGGTTGGTTTTCTACGTCACTTGGTCTTCGTCGAGGGAACAGTCTCCGCTTTCTCGTCCAATCCCTTAGGCCGGAACTTCTTCCAGTCATCGTAGGAACCGAAAACCGCGTCGAGATTCGATCCCTCAGGCGCCAGCACCCGCAGCAGACGAAACAGCCCAGCGCGCCATCCGCGAAACGGATTCCACATGATCGCCCCTCCGGAACGGCAAAGCCCTATTTCTGAAGATGCTCCCATCAGCGAAATCGACGCACGAATTGGGCGATGGATGGTAACGCATCACTCGAAGAGAGATCCTTCGTCGCTGCGCTCCTCAGGATGACAACGAAAGGCAAGGCGTCGGACAGCCTCAGGCTGGCGGGAGGAGAGGCGACAAAACCCCCGCAGTAACCACCGGCTACAGTCTTACTCCAGCGGTTCCACCTTCACGATGGACGCGCCATGGTTGTTGCCCACCCAGAACGTCACTGGCGTGGTCGAGTTGTCGACGAACACGCGCCGCATGTTGGTCTCGCGCGGCAGCAAATATTCGACCGCCTCGCCCGTGGTGGTGTTCACGCGCACGACGCGGTCGCTGAACATCCCGTCGGTCCACGCGTCGCCATTTTTATCAAGCGTCGCATCGTAGGGACCGGTCCACGGCGTCGGCACTGGCCATTCCTTGAACGTGCCGGTCCGCGTGTCAAGCATGCCGACCTTGTTGCCGCGGAATTCGCCGAACCACAGGCGGTCCTGCGCGTCGAAGCGGCCGCGGCGGGGCCCGGAGCTTTTGGTGGGCGTCGAGTAGCGTGTGACTTCGCCGGTCACCGCATCCACCTTAACAATGTTCTGGTTGGATATCTCGAGGCCGTAGCCGTTGCCCTTCGAGTCCGCGTCCACGCCGTAGAGCGACTTGGGATCGAGCTTTTCGTATTTGCCAGTGGTGAGATCGAAGCGATGCAGCCCGGGAAGCTGCGATCCGGAAACCCACACCTTCACCTTGTTGTCCGCGTCGTAGACGGGCGCGATCATCTGGAAGTTCGCGTTCTCGTTCACGCTCCACGAAGCGAACTCGTGCGTTTTGGTATCAAACTTTAGGATGGTTCCCGACTGCAGCGCCGTCCACAGATTGCCGTACGTGTCGATTTCCATGTCCGGCTCGCCCTGCTGGAAGCCCGGTTTCGCGCCCGGCATCGGATAATCGACGACTTTGCCCGTCTTTGGATCGAGGCTGCCGAACATCTCGGTGGCGAAATCGCGATACCACACCAGGCCGTCGGGCGCGAGGACCACATCGTGGGGCAGGGCGTCGCGCCGCGCGAGATCGTATTCGGTGATGATCACGTGCGTGGCTTTGCCCTTCGGGCGCGGAAGCGTTTTAAGCGCGTACGGCCATTCGTCGCGGCCGTCGCTCAAGTTGATCGTGCTCAGAAACTCCGCCGTTTTCGGCGTGCCCATCATTCCCGTCGCGGTCAACTGCTCGAGGCCGCGCTTTTTCGGGTGCGTGGGCGTGGAGCCTTGCGCGAACGTCTCCATCAGCTGGAGGATCCCGATAAAGTCGTCGGAGTTGTACTGCGAGCGCACGATGCGCTCGTAGGTGTGGCAATTGCCGCAATTGCCCATCATGAACTTCTGCTCGTCGGTGCCGGGCATGCTCATCAGCCACTCGGTGTTGGTGAGCTGCGCGGCGAGGTCCTTCGCTTTGCGCAGCTTTAGGTCGACGGTAGCCGGCTTGTCGGCGGCGATGTCCACGGACGCCGCGCCATCCAGCTCATATCCCACCGCGCGGATGCGCAGCGAATAACGCCCGGGCTCGAGCCGGCTCCGCGGAAAAGTGTAGCGCCCGTGCTCATCGCTATCGACCGTCACGGTGATCGTCGCGCCATCGCGCCGCGCGCTAACCAGCACGCCTTCCATCATGCCTTCCTCGCCGGAACTGACGGTTCCGGTGAGCGCAGCAGCGGGGGAACCCGCCGCCGGCGCCAGGGCGAGCTGTGCCGGAAACACGCAGATTCCCGCAGCCGCCAGCGCAATCAAAATCATGCCCCTAATTCGACGCATGCCATCCCTCCCAATTCGAATCCGCCATCTTACCCCGAATTCCGTGTGCCGGGCCTCCCAGCTATACTCTTCTGTGGGCCTATGAGGCAAGACGACAGCATTCTGATCGCGGGCGCCGGCCCGACCGGCCTGGCCGTGGCCATCGAACTTACGCGCATGGGCCTTCCCGTGCGCCTTATCGACAAAGCCGAACACCCGGCGCAGTATTCCCAGGCGCTGGTGGTGCAGGCGCGGACACTCGAGCAATTCGAGCGGTACGGCATCGCGGAACAAGCCGTCGCCCTGGGACGAAAACTTCTTCGCGCCACGGCCTTCAGCGAGGGAAAGAAAATCGTCTCCTTCGAGCTGGACCGCATCCCTGGCCGCTACCCCTACGTTCTGTTTCTGCCGCAGAACGAGACTGAGCGCCTTCTCACCGGCCACCTGCGTTCGCTCGGCGTCGAGATCGAACGCGGCACCGAACTGCTCTCGTTTGAAAACAGCGAAAAGGGCATCACCGCCCAGCTTCGCCACAATTCCGGCGCCGCCGCCGGCGTTACGCAATCAATCCCCTCGCGCTGGCTCATCGGCTGCGACGGCGCGCACAGCGCGGTCCGCAAAGGCATGAATATGCCATTTGAGGGCGATACCGTCGGCCTCGATTTCCTGCTCGGAGACTTCGAGCTTACCGGACCCGACGTGCCCGGCGACGAGCTTCTGGTGCACCTGCACCACGGCGACGTTGTTTTCGTGGGGCGCCTCAGCGACAAGCTCCATCGCCTGATCGTTGCGCTGCACCGCGAGCCCGGCGCCGCGCATGGCGAAACCGGCGCTCCATCCGGAGCCCGCCAGCCCACAATCGCGGATTTCCAGGCCGTGATCGACCGTGCCGGCGCCAGGATCACCGTGCAGTCGCCCGTCTGGATTTCCCCGTTCCATATCAATCAGCGCAAGGCAGCCGCGTATCGCGTCGACAGTGCATTTCTTGCCGGAGATGCCGCGCATATCCATTCGCCGGTGGCGGGGCAGGGAATGAACACTGGCATTCAGGACGCGGCCAATCTCGCGTGGAAGCTGGCCGCGGTGGCCGACGGCGCCAGCGCCGAACTTCTCGACACCTACAACGAAGAGCGCGGCGCGGTCGGCGATGCGCTGCTGAAGATCACTTCGCGCGGCCTCTCCGTCGTGACCACCGCGAATCCGCTCCTCGAGCGCATCCGCGATCTGGTTGTGCCCGCGCTCACCGGTCTTGCCTCGATACAAAATATCCTGGCGGGCTTCGTCTCCGAGACAGCCATCGAGTATCGCGGCTCGTCGATTGTGGCCGATTACGGCGGAGCAGGCTCGCTGCGCGCGGGCGACCGCGTTCCCAATCCCGACGTGGAGCTGGCCGGCGGCAAACTAGGCCGCCTGCTCGACCCGCTGAAGACCGGTCGGCCCCTCGCGCTGGGTATCGGCATACCCGACATGCGCAGGATTCGCGCACGACTGCCGCAAGCCACGGTGATGGCGTTGCGCGGCGCCGAAGCCATCCTAGGCACCGAGATGGAAGCCCCGCCGGATGCGGCGGGCGATTCGGCGGGCTATGAGTCGGTGTCCGCCGAATTTCCCGCCGCCGTTGCGGCATCGGCCGCATCCCTGGCCGCCACAGCCGCTGCCGCACGCGCCGCTGCGCCAAAAGCGATCCCCCCGGTCGCCCCCGCGTCCCCCGTCGGATTGCTGACGCCCGAGATCGCCGCGCTCTTCGGCAGCGAGAATCGCATCCTGGTGATCCGACCCGACGGCTACCTCGGCTTCCGCGGATCCCTCGACGACCTCTCCCGCCTCGACGATTACGCCGGCCTAACGGGACTCGCTTGAACACCAGATTAGGAAACCCCG
>JBEKTG010000301.1:0-4890 GCA_049516275.1 Candidatus Acidiferrales bacterium | reverse complement strand
GTTATCCCGGCGGCTGCCAAGCTTGCTCCTGCAACAGTCCCCATCATTTCGCGGCGCGAAATATCCTGGCCCATGTTGGTGTCTCCTATATGAAAAGAAGCGAACGCCGCCGGCCTTATGTCACCGGCTCCTCGATCTGCTAGCCGCCCGAGAGCCTAGCTTTCCCGCGCAATTGTGTCAACGGCAAGTCGCGTTTTTGCCTCTCTGCGAATCGGCAAACTTCCGGGACGGCTTTTCACCATTTGCCGCCGTCGCCTTGTGAGGCTGTCCGCGTTGAAGATATACTGCGCGCCCATGGGTCTTTCACACTCCGCTGCTGGTATTGCTCTGGGCGGCGCAGCGTTCTTTGCCATGCTGGTCATCGATCTTCGCCGCCGGCGTCTCAGCCCAGCTGATGTGGCCCGGTTGTCCGCGCTATCGATGCTCGATCTCCTGGCTCCAGCCTTCACGGCCGTGCTCGCGATGGCACTGGCTGCCGGCCTGTACCCGCAAGCCGTATCGGAAGGCGTGCTTCCGTTGCGCTCGCCGAACGTGTTCGGCCTGTTTCTCTGCCTCGTTTTCTTCCCGGTGATCTGGGCTGAGGGAGGGAAGCAGATTCAATTCCAGAGACCGGCGGGTTTGCTGTTTGCCGAAGGGCTCATTTTTGCGGGTTTGGCAATCGCCTTGGACGCCACGGTCTTTCTTCATGCAAATCAATCTGTGATGGTCCACGCGGACCTCTTGGCGCTACTCCTGTTGATCGCTGGAGGCGTGCTGATTGCGGTGGTCGTTCCTCCGTTTATGAAAAAGTACGAAGGATTGCGAATTCTGGAGCGCGTGGCAGGAGACGAACAGTTCGCCCAGCCCGAGTACACGCCGCCGACTCCCGAATGCCCGCAGCCGCAGCTTTGGAAAATGCTCGATTCGCAAACAACCGAAGTGGAAGTGCTCGAATTCCTCAAGACACTTGTGACCACGCTGAAGCCCAGGCTGATTGTCGAGACCGGTACGTTTCTTGGCCATGGCACGGTAAAGCTCGCGGAAGGCGTGAAAGAAAATGGATTCGGCAAGGTGATCACAATCGAGTTCGATCCGGCCATTCGCGCGAGGGCCGAGGAACGTTTCAAGGCTTCCGGATTAGCTCCGTGGATCGAATCGCGCCTGGAGTCGAGCCTGGAAACCAACATCGAAGGCACGATCGACCTTCTCTATAGCGATAGCCACCTGGCCAATCGCGAAGCAGAAATTCGCCGCTTGCTGCCCAGCCTCGATCCGCGTGGATTGCTCGTAATTCACGATGCGAGTTCGCACTTCAAGATCGTGCGCGACGCGGCTCTCCGGCTCGAAGCAGAAGGTCTGATTTCCGCTGTACTGCTCTCGACGCCGCGCGGAGTCGTGATCGCCCAGAGGCGCGAAGGCCGCAAATAATATGTCCTTCAGGGCTGCGGCGAAGAACTGTTCGCCAGCAGGATTTTCCCGCCGCTCGTGTTCATGATCTGAAAGTGCCCGCTTCCAAGCAGTTTTTCAAATCGCGGCAGCTGATCCGCTTTCGCGACGAGGTAAAAGCGTTCCGGCCCCGGCCACAGCGCGCGCAACTTGCTGTCGTCGATAAAAACGTCCGGCACGCCCGGTGCGTTCGAGCCATATTCGAAATTGTTCCAGCGGCCGTTCAGCAGCAGCTCGGGCTGCCCCGTGTAGAAGGCGATGGAAGAAAACGTGTAGTAGTGGTGATCCACGATGATCCGGCCGGGACCGCTGCGCGCGATGAGCGCTGCCATGTCACGCGAAGACAGCAGCGGATCGAACCTGATCAGTGCGAGCCGCGCCCCTTGGAAGAAGACAATCATCATGAGCGCGGCGGCCAGAAACCCGCTGGCTGCTTTCGCTCTCATCGTGCCCAGAGCCCCCACCAGAAATGCACACGCCGCAATCGCAAGGGGCGCGCGCAGGTAAGCGAACGAATTCAACGTCAGGTCTTCCATGTGTCCCATCGAGAGGGAATAGACCTGCGGATGGCTGCTCAGCGCCGCCGATATATCGCCGGGACGCGGCACGTGCCGCACCGCAATCAGAATTGCGACCGCAGCCAGGAACGCCATTCCTGAGATCACGTTGAGTGCGCGCGTCCCGCGGCGAATCCATGCGCCGCCCTCCGCCATTGCGGAACCGAGCAGCAGCGCGAGCGCCGGGTAGCAGGGCATCGAGTAATACTCCTGCGTGGTAGAAAACGTGAAGAAGATCAGGATAAAGCCTGTCCAGCAGAGCGCCAACAGGCGTGTGCTACCTGCCCGATCAATTGGCTTGAACGAAAGCCTGGCGACGGCGGGAAGATACACGCTCCACGGAAACAGCCATATCAGATGAAACAGCCAGAACCAGGCGCGCGGCACCGTGTTGTAATCACGCGGATACCGCAAATTGAGGAAGCGCAGCAGTTGCTCGTTGATGAAATAGAACCACAGAAATCCATGATAGTGTCCCGGCATGCTCGTGAGCGTCCAGGCGAAGATGGGCGGATTTCGGATCGCGGCCAGAATGTGCCAGGGCGCGGCAATCACGAGGATTATAAAAACGCAGGCTACGGGATGCAGCCGCTTCCATTCCCTCCATGAAAACAGCCGCCCCGTAAAAAACAAAAACAGCAGCCCAGCCGCAACCGGGAACACGAGAGCGACCAGGCTCTTCAGCAGCAAGCCGGTCCCCAGGCTCGCGGCCAGCACCCAGGCCGACGCCCGGGGATGCTTTTCATCGTCATCAAACACGCGCAGAAATGCCCACATGGCGAGCGCAATCGTGAACGTGAGCATCACATCCGGTATCAAAATGCGTGTAAATAGCCAGAGTCCAACGCAGGTCGCCATCACCAGTCCGGCATAGAAGCCCGCTCTTCTCCCGAAGGCCCAGTTTCCAAAGCTCGCCGTCAGCCACGCCAGCCCCATCGCGGAGAGTGCGATGGGGATGCGCGCCGCCCAGTCGTGCACGCCGAAGAGCTTGTAAGTGATGGCGATCAGCCAGTAGATCAGCGGAGATTTTTCGAAATAGACCACGCCATCGAGTCGCGCCGTAACCCAGTTCCCGGAAGTCAGCATGTTGCGGGCGATCTGCGCCTGCACCGCGTCCACATCGTCCATCAGAGACGGAGGCGAAATTATGCTGGTAAGATAAATCGCCGCAGCCGCCAAAAGCACCCAGGCCGCATAATTTTTCCAGGATTTCTCGACCGCTCCGATTTCCAACTCCCCACGCTCCTGAATGCCTGCCAAGACGCAAGATACCGCCGCGCACAAAGGCACCGGCCCGGTGCTTCAGCCCAACTCGAAATCCCAATGTGCGATTGAGGCGAAAGTCGCCAGCAAATTCTAGAAGACCATGCGTTGGAAGTAAAAGACCTTGACATGTATTTGTGCGTATTCTAGGTTAGCGGCAGTTTGCGATGGGTGCTTTCAATCTAAGTCCACAGACTTCCTTTCGGCCCCTTACGCAGCGAAAGCCTTCCTCGAGGAGGACTACTATGCGAGCTGCCAGAATGCTGTTGTTGTTCGTCGCGGTGGCCTGCGCGACGGTTTCATTCGGCGCGCCGGGCGCTTCCCTCCAGGGAGCTGTGACGGATGCAGGCGGCAAGCCCGTTCGCGGAGCCGTGATCAGGGCGCGATCGGGCATCAAGGCGATCTCCCGATTTACGCAGGCGGACGGCCGCTATGAAATCGCTGTCGCTCCCGGCACGTACGAGGTTTCGGCCAGCGCCTTCGGGTTTGTGGTGAAGCGGCAAACCAAAGACACCGCGCAGCCCGGGGACACGAATTTCACCCTCACGCCAAAGTGGGATGCCACCCGCCTCTCGGGCGCCGAAATTGACCGCTTCATTCCCGATGACGCAGACGGAAGGCTCTTGAGATCCACCTGCGTGGAATGCCACGATTTTGCCGTTGTTCTTCACCGTTCAGGCCAGAGCGTCGATGAGTGGAAGAGCTTTCTCCCGACGATGACCAACGGCCGGCGCGACCAGCCGGTATTCACGCCAGCGAAGCTCGACGCCCTCAGCATGGCCCTGGGAAAATATTTTGGCCCGGATTCCCGTTTCTTTGGTCCAGATGCCCCGCCTCCGGCGCAATCTGACGTTCACCATGCCGAGCTTTCGGACGCGGTTTTGAAGGCAACAGTCGTTGAGTGGACCGCGCCGTCCGGTGGCGACGGCTTTCCCCACAGCATCGCGGTGGATTCGCAGCGCGGCATCGCCTGGTTTAGCGAGGTAGGGAATCGCGGCCTCGATCCTGTCGTGTGCGGCCGCTTCACGCCCAGCACGCCCAATCCCCCGGATGCGAATTGCGGCCACAATCACATCGGCCGTTTTGACATCAAGACCGAGACGTTCCTCGAATTTCCCGCTCCGCATCCGCACACCGGAGCCGTCGGCAAGGATGGCCGCGTCTGGTATGCCGAGGGAATGCGCAACAAAACGTCGCCCAATCTTGCGGTGATCGATCCCGCCACGAATCAGATCAATTACTTCAAGGACCCGGATGGCGAGCGCCTGCACACTCCGATGATCGATCGCGCGGGAAACGTTTGGCTCTCCGGCGGCGCCGGCGAGATTTTGAACTTTGACGTCGAGACATCGAAATTCAAGTCCTACAAATTCCCTGTCCCGGCGAAATTTCCGGAAAATGCGCTGGGGCCCTGGAAGGATGTCCCCGCGGATCCCGCTTCCGCGCCGGCCGGGACCGTTTATCATCTGGCGCAGGACTCGAAGGGCGCGATCTGGGCCAGCATTTCCGACCTGGGCATGCTCGTGCGGCTGGATCCGGCCACGGGCGAAGTGAAGGAGTTTTTCCCGCCGATTCACATGTCCCGCGGAATCGCGGTGGACCAGCACGATAACGTGTGGTTCAGCGCCTACTACGATCACAAGAT
>JBEKTG010000300.1:0-4901 GCA_049516275.1 Candidatus Acidiferrales bacterium | reverse complement strand
GAGATCTCGGACGACGAGGCCGGCGCGAAGAGGTTGCGGGGCTGGCTGGAGACGGTGCTCCAGCATCTCAGGGGGAAGGAGCCGCACCTGGATTTGCCGACCGATGTTCAAGCTACCGCGTTTCAGCGGCGCGTATGGGAAGAGTTGCGGCGGATTCCTTACGGGTCAACGCGGACTTACACCGAGATCGCGCACGCCCTGGGTAAGCCCACGGCGATCCGCGCGGTAGCGCGGGCCTGCGCGACAAATCCCGTGTCGGTGGTTGTGCCTTGCCACCGTGTGGTGCGGCAGGACGGCAGCCTTGCGGGATACCGTTGGGGGATCGAGCGCAAGCGCCGCCTGCTCGAACATGAATCGGCAGTTTCAGGTAGCGAAACGAAACAAGAGCACGCTAAGGCGAAGTGAAAATAGAGTGGCCGGAATCCAGCTGCTTAGCCCTGCGGCTTGATTTTTTCCGTGCCTTTGGGCCAGTGGGGCTTGAACACGGATTCCTGGATCCGTGGATTCTTCACGATGTTGGAGTAGCGGACAATCGAATAGTCGCCCGAGCCGGTTTCATAGAACTGCTGCTGCACCGCAAGCCACGTCGCGGGATCGAACCAGATTTGGATCTTGGAAAACTGGTTCTTTACGCCCTGCGACTTCGGGATCATTTCGAGCTCGACGGTTTTCTTGTCGTCCAAGGCCGGTTCTCCCGCCAAGGTCACCTGGTAGCTGTCCTCGAGCTGTTTTCCGCCGGTGCCAAAGCCGAGCAGCATGAATTCATCCACCAGGGCACGATTTTTGCCGAGGTTGTATTCTTCGACGCGTTTGAGCCCCGGGGTATAGACGAAAAGGCTATCGCCGGTTCGCAGGATGGTGCGGGCGTCGGGGGGCTTCATCTGCAGCAGCATCTTGTCGCCGTGGAGCAGGATCGTTCCGGTGCTGGTGGCGCGGTCATTCACCACGACCGTGACCTTGGTGCGCTCCACGTCGGCCGAGAGGCCCTGAAAGCGCCCGGCCTGGCTATCCAGTTGTGCCAGGACCCCCTCTAAAGTGACGGCACCGTGATTCTGGGCCTCGCTTACAAGCGTGCAAAGGCACGCCAGCAGCAAGAAGAGGAGCAAGCTGCAAACCAGGGCTATTCGCCTGAACAGCAAGGATTCCTCCGACGGAGCAAGGCTGGCGAGGTGGGCACTATCCTGATGATAGCACACACAATATAACGCGTTGCAGTGGTTGGGAGTTACGGGCGACCTGAGCGCACGGAAGAGGCCTCCGAAGCCGAGAGGCAAAGAGTCAGAGGGCGATCGTCACGTTGTAATACAGGACGGAACCATCCCCGGAGAGCGTCGGGTCGATCTGCACGACGCGGAACCGCTGATCCTTGAATTCGGGCACCTTGCGCTCAATGATGTCGTGAGTTTCGCGCTCCAACTCCGGGGTCGGCTTTTTGGCGCGTTTTTGAGGCGAGAGCATCCCGGCATCCAGGTGGTAGGTTCGCGTCCTGCCGTCGGGTTCCTGGGACACCAACTGGACGCCCGCGGTGCCGGTGTCGGCCATTTGCGGCGTGTCGTGGAACCAGCTGCGGGGAGTCAGAAGAACAAAGGCGACGATGGCGATCACCATCACGTCGTAGGGCCAGGTGCCGCGTTCGTAAGACCAGAAAATGGTGCGGGAGATGCCTTCGCGTATCCTGTGCACCCTAGTGTCCCCCGTCGACGACCAGGCCATCCCGCATGTGCAGCACACGATTGCCGTAGGTGGCCGCATCGGGATTGTGGGTGATCATCACGATGGTCTGGCCGAGTTCCTTATTGAGCTGTCGCAGGAGCGAAAGCACTGTTTCCGAACTCTTGGTGTCGAGGTTGCCGGTGGGCTCGTCCGCCAGCACGATCTTGGGCTCGCTGATAATCGCCCTGGCGAGGGCCACGCGCTGCTGCTGGCCGCCCGAGAGCTCTGAG
The DNA here is from genome assembly GCA_049516275.1 of Candidatus Acidiferrales bacterium. Taxonomy (GTDB): domain Bacteria; phylum Acidobacteriota; class Terriglobia; order Acidiferrales; family UBA7541; genus Palsa-295. The sequence goes on along the minus strand of JBEKTG010000300.1, from coordinate 2,958 downwards.
GGCTTATGGCGCAAGCGATCGCCGAGTCCCAGGAGATTGGCGACCACGTCGAAGCGGTGCGGATCGAAGCCGTTGCCGTGAATGTGCTGCGCGAGGGTGATGTTGTGGTAGGCGTCGAGGGTAGGCAACAGGTTGAATTTCTGAAAGACGAAGCCGACCTTGTGACGCCGCAGCAGGGTGCGCGCCGCATCGCTCATCGTGGTGAGATCGTTGCCATCGAGCAGGACGCGTCCTCGCGTGGCCTGAGCCAGCCCCCCCATTACGTGCAGGAGCGTCGATTTGCCGCAGCCGGAGGGTCCCATGATCGAAACGAAGTCGCCGGGGAAAACGTCCACGTTGACTCCGCACAGGGCGGGGACTTCCAATTTGCCGGTCCGATACACTTTCCAAAGATTTTCAGTCTTAAGTATCGGCTCCAACGCCGGCTCCCCATGGGAATCACGCACCTCTGCAGTTCAAATATTCTAGTAGGGTTTGGGCATCCTGCATAGTACGGGAACGCCCGCGGGAACGTCCGCTGCGTTCGCGAATCGTCAAGATTTGGCGCAACTACTCGTAGGCAAGCGCTTCGACAGGGTCTTTTCGGCTGGCGATCCATGCGGGATAGGAAGCGCCCAGGAGTCCGCCCACGATGGCGATGGCCCCGGAAATGGCAATCCACTGCGGGGTAATCAGGATCGTCATCGAGGGGAAAGCGGACACGAAGATCCAGCGCAGCAGGAAGCTCAGTCCGACACCCACCGCAATGCCGATCAACGAGAGGAGCGTGGTCTCGCTCAGGATGAGTTCGACGATGTAGGGCTTGGAGGCGCCCAGCGCTTTCAATACGCCGATCTCGCGGGTGCGCTCGATAATGGTGGTGTACATCGAAAGGAAGATCACCAGAAAGCCGATGGCCACGGCAATCGCGATCATGATGTTGATGAACACGGCCAGGCCCGGAAGATTCGACGAGGTCATCAGCGAAAGAAAATCCTTCAGGGGACGGATTTCGTAGCCGGGGAGGAGCTGTTTGATGGCGTCGGAAGCGGCTGCCGTGTGGTCGGTGCGGTCGCATTTGACGAAGAAAACGGAGGCTTTGTCGTGCGCGCCCGACATTTCCTGCAGAGTGGACATGAGGACGAACAGGCGGGCGCCCTTCCCGTGCTCGACGATGCCGGCGACGTGAAAATCGGTCGAGAGGATGTGCAGCGTCTGCCCGACTTTGATTTTCTTGCCGCGGGCGTAAATGTCGTCTACCAGAATGTCGTAAGGGGCCCGCAGTTCGTGACCGGAGTGGAAGACAAAACCACCCGAGACGGCGCTAAAGCTGTTCTGGTCAATTCCGTAGACAATGTCGAGTCCGTTCACCGAATTAAATTGCACCAGAACCGGAGCCACAGCCTGCACATAGTCGAGCTGCTGGAGCTTATCCCCGATGGCAATGGGCATGGGCGCGCCGCTGAAAGCCATGAATACGGAGGCCGAGGGAGGCTGCACCATGATGTCGGCGCCGACGCCTTCGGTCCGTTTGGCGGACTCCGTTAGCAAGCCGGTCGTCAGCCCGACCACCATGATTACGAGAGTGACTTCGACGGCGATGCCAATCACCGTGATAAGCGTGCGGACGGGGCGATGCATCACGTTCTGCCAAATCATGTAGCGGATCAACTTGTAGAAGCTCCTGGCCTCAAGGTTCCTGCTCCTCCCGCGGTCGCTCGGCTCCTTCTCCTACCTCGACCAGAGTCGATCCCGAGGGCTGCGCCAGTTCAAAGCGGTCGGGGGTGATGATTTCATTGGCTGTCAATTTCGTGATCGCGAGATGTAGCTGATAATCGTTCTGCGGCCTGTCGAGCAGGATTTGCCGCGGGTAGCGCAGGTCGCCGAACATATCCCAATTGCTGTATCGTACGACTGCCGCGGGCTTACCGCCAGAGTCAAAAGTGTCAATGCGGGCGACGCTCAAATCCGCCCGGTCAAACCATATCTTTCGGGCGATCTCCCAGTCCTCGCCGGGCCGGGCAGTGGTGCGGGCCTCGCTGGCTGGCCCGGCTGCCCGGATGACCGTCAGCACGTAGAAGCTGGAAGGAAGGACCGTGGTCTCCTCCAGAAGCACCGGATCGCCCTTTGGAATGGGCTCCCAGAAGATGGCGTCGCTCAGATGCTGCGGCCGCAGATTTTCGATGGGCTTTGACGAAGGCTTTTCCAGATCAGCCGGACCCACAAGAAACTGGCTCTTTGACGGAATGAAGATGTGGAAAACCTTGCCGTCGCTCTGCATGTCGAAGATGTTCTTCCCGACGATGGGCACTTGTCCGATGACCCGGATGTCGGAAGGCTTGCGGGCCAGTACGAACCCATTCACCTCATGATACTGCTGGATCACGCCTGAATAGGACGAGCCGGCCGTCAGCTGAATGGTTACCGAGGCGTTGATCGAAGTGATCGAATTTGCGAGCTTGTTGTATTGGTCGATGAGTTCGGGTTTCGCAGCTGTCTGCAGGGGACCGGGAGTCTGCGCGGGCTTGACTGCCGTGATCTCGCGCATGCCGCATCCGGCGGAAAACGCAGCGATGGCCATCGTCCACAATACCCAGGTCGGAAGCCGCCTTCTCGGTGTGAGCTCTGTCATAGGCACAAACAACTCAATTTAGCAGCCGCCGCGCGAGAGTGTCAAACGAGACCTCCGATTGGTGTCGTAATTCAAGAGAAGCAAAGACCGAGGAAGAAGCACCGCGAGCGGTGGCGCTGCGCGCCAGGGTCTTTTTGGTCGCCAGCGACGTGACGGAACAGACACTTAGGCCGTGTCCTGATGAGTTCCGGTTATGAGATGGCCAGCGGCTACTAGTTTCCTTTTGCGGGGGCGGGCTTTGCGACCCATGCCTGCCAGTCCTTCATATCGGCCTGGAAGATGGGCTGCGCTAGCGAATTGGCAATTACAAGGAAGGTCTTTCCGGTCTCGAGGTAGGCGGTCTTTTG
>JBEKTG010000299.1:0-4920 GCA_049516275.1 Candidatus Acidiferrales bacterium | reverse complement strand
CGCACCAAGACCTTTTCCTTTTCCGTGGCGCCGGCCAGATCGATGGGCGAATCGAAATTGGCTTCGACGCCGCGGAGGCGGTCGGCGTGCTTGGCAACGAGGCGGTAGACCTTGTTCAGGAAGCGCGCGGCGCCTTCAATGCCCTGCTCGCTCCATTCGAGGTCTTTCTCCGGCGGGGCGGCGAAGAGCGTGTACATGCGACCGGTGTCGCAGCCGTACTTGTCCGCCATTTCAATAGCGCCGACGAGATTACCTTTTGACTTGGACATCTTGGCGCCGTCTTTGAGCACCATGCCCTGCGAAAACAACCGTTTCACCGGTTCGCGATGGTTCACTAGGCCGATGTCGTACATCATCTTGCAGAAGAAGCGGGAATAAATCAGGTGCAGGATGGCGTGCTCGACGCCTCCGATGTACTGGTCGATCTGAAACCAATAGGCGGCTTTCGCTTTGTCGAAGGGCGCGCGATCGTTGTGCGGGTCCGTGTAGCGATAGAAATACCACGAGGAGTCGATGAAAGTGTCCATCGTGTCGCTCTCGCGCCGCGCGGGACCGCCGCATTTGGGACACGTGGTGTTCACGAATTCCGGGACACTGGCTAGCGGCGACTGCCCCTGGCCGGTGAGGGTGACGTTATCCGGGAGACGCACGGGAAGCTGGTCGTCGGGAATGGCGACGATGCCGTCCTTTTCGCAGTAGACGACCGGAATCGGAGTGCCCCAGTAGCGCTGACGGGAAATGCCCCAGTCCTTGAGGCGGTAGGTTGTCTGCGGCTCGCCGAACGATTTGGCCTTGGCATCCGCGGCCATTTTCTCCTGGGCTTGCTCGGATGTGCTGCCGGAGTAGGGGCCGGAGTCGACCAGGCGGCCGTACTCGGTGAACGCCTCGCTCAACCGGTCGGGGCGCAACGCGGGGCCCTGCGACGGCTGAATGACGATCTTCACCGGCAGGCGATATTTGTCGGCGAATTCGTAATCGCGCTGGTCGTGCGCCGGGACGCACATCACCGCGCCCGTGCCATATTCCGCGAGCACAAAATTCGCGACCCAGATCGGCACTAACTCGCCCGAGAACGGATTGACGGCGAAGCGTCCAGTGAAGAACCCTTCCTTTTCGGCGGTGGCAATGTCCGCGGCGCGCGTGCTCTTGGACAGGATCGCCTTGAGCTGCGTTTCCATGGCGTCGCGCCCTGGCACATTTGCGAGGAGCCGAGGCAATTCGGGATGGCCGGCGGCGATGAGGAGCGCTGAGACGCCGTAGATCGTGTCAATGCGCGTGGTGAAGACTTCGAGGCCGAGGCCTTCGGCTTGGGCGACATCAAAGCGCACGCGCGCGCCGCGCGACTTGCCAATCCAATTGCGCTGCTGGATCAGCACGCGCTCGGGCCAGCCACCTTCGAGATCGGCGATTCCATCGAGCAGCGCGTCGGCGTATTGCGTGATGCGCAGGAACCACTGTTCGATTTCCTTGGCTTCGACGGGCGTGGTGTCGTGCTGCCAGCAGAAGCCGTCGATCACCTGCTCGTTCGCGAGCACCGTCTGGCACTGGGGACACCAGTTCACGCGACTGCGGCGTCGATAGGCGAGGCCTTTTTCGAGCATGCGCAGGAAGAACCACTGGTTCCAGCGGTAGTATTCCGGCTCGCAGGTGGAGATTTCGCGGTCCCAGTCGTAACTGAAGCCGAAGCGCTTACAGACCGACTTCATCTGCGCGATGTTGGCGTTGGTCCATTCGCGAGGCGGAGTGCCGCGCTTGATCGCGGCGTTTTCGGCGGGAAGGCCGAAGGCGTCCCACCCAATGGGGTGCAGCACGTTGAAGCCGCACATGCGCTTGAAGCGGGCGACGGCGTCGCCGATGGTGTAATTCCGCATGTGGCCCATGTGGAGCGTTCCGGAGGGGTACGGCAACATCTCGAGCAAATAATATTTGGGGCGCGATGCGTCACCATCTTTGGCGTGGAATGCGTTCTGGTCCTGCCAGATCTTCTGCCACTTCGCTTCGATTGCCTGCGGATCGTATTCCGCCACTCGTTGGCTCCCGTTCCCTAATCGACGAATAATGGATGCGCGACTGCCTCGCGCGATCTATTTGCCAGCTTTGACGCGGCGCGGCTTGCCTTTGCTCTTATTCGCGCTGTTTGCCTTCGCCTTTGCGGGCTTCGGTTTCTTTTTGCGCGGCTTCGGTTCGTCCTCGCTGGCGACAACAATCTCGCGGCCCGCCAACTTCCAGAGCGCAGCGACATTTTTGCGGTCGTCGCCCGGCTTATCGATGGGCGTTTCCGCGATGAACGCGCGGCCCGCTAGCAAAGGGTGGTTCAAGATGCGGGCGAAGGCTTCGAGGCCGATCTTGCCCTTGCCAATATGCTCGTGGCGGTCGACGCGCGAGCCGAGCGGCATTTTTGAGTCGTTGGCGTGAATCAGGCGGACGCGATCAAGCCCCACGGCCGTATCGATATCGAGCAGCGCTTTGTCGAGGCCCGCCTGGGTGCGGATGTCCCAGCCGGCGGCGAACAGATGCGCCGTGTCGACGCAGACTCCCAGTGGGAGGTCTCGGCAAGCATCCAGGATAGCGCGCAGTTCGCCGAATTTCGCGCCGATGGAGGTTCCCTGGCCGGCCATATTTTCGAGCAAGAGCTGCAGGTCGCCGAGCTTTAATCCGCGCGCCGCCTGCCTGAGCCCCTGCGCGACGGCGGAGATCGCCTGGTCGACAGCGCGACTGTCGCCGGGCTCGGTTCCGCTGCAGCCGGGATGGATCACCAGAAAATCGGCGCCGAGGGCCATGGCGCGCACGATTTCGTGATGGAAGGCCTGCACCGAACGGGCCCGCAGCACTGGGTTGGGCGACGCGAGATTGATCAGATAATTGTCGTGAATCGCCAGAGGGCCGAGCTGAAGCTCCTTGCGGCGGGCGCGAAAGCGGGCGGCGTCGGCCTCGGATATTCTGGACGCGCCGCGCGTCCACATGCGGGGGCTGGCGGAAAAAATCTGCAGGGCGTTGGCGCCGACGGCGTGGGCAATTTCGAGCGCGCCGGAGATATCTCCTGCGATGGAGGTGTGGATTCCGATGCGCCGACTGCCATCCTTCCAGGCTGGAATTTCGGGCGCAGGAGGAGGCTCCGGACGGTACTCGTCGGAGTCATCGAAGAGAAGGTCTACTCGCTGCTGTTCGTCGGCCATTCCTGAGTGGGTTCGAGAATCCCTGGTGCGCTGAGCCGGTAACAAGTAAGGAGCCGCCACAATGGTTTCGACGCAATTGTGTGCGAATCGAGAGCTTATTTTGTGCGCTTTAGCGACCTATTTTAGCGGAAAGACGAGGGTGGCGCAAAACAAATGCACGCGGCAAGAAAAAATGCTGGAAAGGAGTGCGGGACGCGATGCTATGATCTCTGTTGCTCGGAAGGCCCGCTTTCGCAGAGGCTTGCCCGGGAAGTATGGCGCGGTCGCCAAGTGGTAAGGCAAAGGTCTGCAAAACCTTTACCGAGGGTTCGATTCCCTCCCGCGCCTCCAGCTTTTCCACTGATTTTCCAGAACTTGCAGAAACTGAGAATTCGTCCTCGTTCGTCTTGGATGGGGCAAAATGGGGCTGATTTGGGGTGGGGGGCGGACCAAAAGCGGACCAAATTCGGGATTCGCTCTCGGTGGATGTTGCCGACGCCGCAGCGGCGCGATTGCGCGTAGAGGCAATGCTCTTGTCATACCTCTTCATCGCTTCCCGCTTGTGAGAAGCAGTGGGATGGACTTAGCGCTGTACGATGCGAATGGAATTGTGACCCAGGATCGCCGCCAGAGTTGCTAAATCAGTTCCGTCTTGAGCCATGCGCGTTGCGAATGTGTGCCGGAAATCTTAGGGAACAAATGGCAACGCTATTCCGTCCTTTTGCGCCTTTGCGCAGAGGTCGTCGTGCGCATGATTCAGGTTGCGCCGGTGGCGGCCCTGTTTTCGCGTGGACGGAAATAGCTTGTGGCTAACAATGGCCTCGGCACGTCGTTGAAAAGGTACCTCCAAGTACCGCGTCGCTCCATTAGATTCCATTAACAAGGCCGAATCTCGGTATGGAACTCGTTCTTAACAGTCGCCGCCCAGCCTATGAAGGTTCATTCGACCTGTCGCGACGGCGAATCCTATAACTTGATGATCGAGAGGGAGCATTTCCACCCGCGTTACGCGCCCTTTCGCCGTGATCGAGGCGGTCGGAGCCCCTCGCGGGCGATCGAACTCGAATTTAATATCAATCTCAGCTCCCAGCGGCGGCCAACTGCTCGTTTCAACGAACACTCCTCCGGCCGACACGTTCCGTAGATTGCCGGTCTGTTTCTGACCGACTCCTTCAGCATCTTCCCACCGAAACCGTGCCGTGCCAGCGATGCGATGCCGCTCGCTTTTCCTTCTATCCATGGCCCTGTGCGATGTCGACGGGTGGTTCTACATGTTTAACTTGACTAACTTAAACGCATATCTGTACTTTCATGTGCTGACTTCTCTATTCACCGGCCAGCGGAGTGCAGGGCGCATGCGTCGACGATCTCGATTCGCCTTCTTCTCAATTATCTTGATCTCAGCGGTAATTTCCGATAGCCGCCTCGCTCATTCCCAATTCCTAGCACCATCACCGACGCGTGGCCTGATTACACAGCCAATTGATGAAGGCAATCGCCTTATGCTGGCTGGCAACACACGGATTGAAGCAAACGCGGCAAATGACCGCGGTCCCGTCCCAGTGGGTTTTCGACTGGAGCATATGCAGCTTCAGTTGAACCTTCCTGCGGAGAAGGAGCAGGAACTTGAGCAATTAAACATCGATCTGATAAACCCCCTCTCTCCCAGCTACCACAGATGGCTCACGCCCGACCAGTTTAGACAACGATTTGCCCCGGCGCCGGCAGACGTTGATGCCATGACGTCGTGGTTGCAGTCTAACGG
>JBEKTG010000298.1:0-4923 GCA_049516275.1 Candidatus Acidiferrales bacterium | reverse complement strand
CCGCAGAAATCCGACGCAGAATGCGTACGGCCATATCTACAGCACGGACTTTGAATCCACGGTGATGCTGATCGTCGACCCGAGCGAGAACACCGTACAGACAGTCAAGATTCCGCTGCGGGGCGAGGAGCAGCACGCCAGCCTGCGCCCCAACGGCGCGCCGTCTCCCTACTGGGGAGACACGCTGGTATGGCCGGAGGGCGCGGTGAGTCCGGTGAATCCGCAGATGGACCGCGAAGGGCGCGTGTGGATCGGCATGATGCAAAACGAGCGCCGGGAGCATCCCGCCTATTGCAAAGCGTCGGCGGGAAACGTATTCGCGAAAAACTGGGAGCCGCCCTCGGCGATTGGCGCGGGCGTGGATATTTACGATCCGAAGACGGGCAAGTTCGAGGGAATCGATCTGTGCTTCGGCATTCACCATTTGATGATCGCCGACGACAAAAACGAAACCGTTTACTTCAGCATCGCCATCAACCAGACGGGCGGCGTGGGATGGCTCAATCCGCGTGTGTGGGACGCGACGCACGACGCCGCGAAGGCGCAAGGCTGGTGCCCCTCGATCATCGATTACAACGGCGACGGGAAAATCGGGGAGTACACGAAAGCGCCTCAGCCGCCCGACCCGAAGCTCGACCGCTTTGTGGATGGAACCAGAGGGTATGGAATTACCGTCAATCCAGTGGATGGGAGCGTGTGGGCCGCGAACATCAGGCCGGTGCCGGGAAAGATTATCCGTTTTGTTCCGGGCGCGAATCCGCCTGCTACGTGCATGACGGAGGTTTACGAACCGCCGTTCAAGACGGCTGCCGATCCCAACGCCGCGGGAGATCTTGGATACGTGCCGCGCGGGATCGATTTCGATACGAACGGGCTGCTTTGGACTGGCCTGGGCGGCAGCGGCCAACTCGCGAGTTTTGATCGCAGCAAGTGCAAGGTGTTGAACGGTCCGACCGCCACCGGGCAACATTGCCCCGAGGGATGGACGTTATATCCCGCACCAGGTCCGACGTTTAAAGGCGAGAGCGAAGCAAAGGCCGACTGGCTGTACTTCGATTGGGTGGATCGCTTCAATAGTCTCGGCCTCGGAAAAAATGCCGTGGTGGTGACCGGTTCGGGTTCAGACTCCCTGCTGGTGTTTCAGCCCGCTACGAAGACCTGGACGGTGATGCGGGTTCCGTATCCGATGGGGTTCTATTCGCGCGGCATCGATAGCCGCATCGACGATCCCAGCGCCGGCTGGAAAGGCCGCGGAATCTGGGTGGATAATGACACCCGCACGACATGGCACGTCGAAGGCGGCAAGGGGACCCCGAGCCAGCTGGTGCATTTCCAGGTGCGCCCCGATCCACTTGCCAAGTGACGATCGCCCGCGTTTGCCGCGAAGAGGAGAGTTAGCGATGTGTTCCAGATATCGAGTTCGTGGTCTGCCGCTCCTGCTGCTGTTTGCGGCTGCGCTGGCGGCCCGGCCTGCGTCGGCACAGACGGACTTGTCGGGGCAATGGAGCCAGAAGCTGTTCGAAGACTGGCCGGAACGCAATCCGGGTCCGTGGATCGGCGACTATACCGGCATGCCCATCAACGATGAAGACCGCATGAGAGGCGACACGTGGGACGCAGCGAAGTGGGAAGTTACCGAGCGCCAGTGCCAGCCGCACCCCGCGGATTATGCGCCCCGCGGACCAGCCGACCTGCGAATCTGGCCCGATGTCGACCGCCTAACGCAGGGCATCCGCGCGTGGAACCTGACCACAAGGTGGATGATTCCACATCGGGTGATCTACATGGACGGCCGGCCCCATCCGCCGGCGTGGGCTCCGCATACCTGGCAGGGCTTTTCGACCGGCGAATGGGAAGGAGACGCGCTGAAAATCACAACGACTCATCTGAAAGAGGGATGGGTGCGGCGCAACGGGTTGGCGCGCAGCCAGCGGGCCACGATGATCGAATACCTGATTCGCCACCATGGCTATCTCACGATGGTCACCATCGTGGAGGACCCGCTCTATCTGACAAAACCATTTGTCCGCACGTCGGATTGGGTCGCCACGGAAAGCAATATGACGCTTCCGAACCTGTGCATCCCCAGCGTGGAAGTGGAGCACGAGAAGGGTTGGGTTCCTTACCACCTTCCAGGAAAGAACCCGTGGCTGTATGAGTTCGCCGATAAAGTCGGGATGCCGCATGAGGCGACGCGGGGCGGGGCGGAGACGATGTACCCGGAATACCAGAAGAAGCTGGCAGAGATGGCCGCAGCCAAGGCAGCCGGACCTTCGGCCAAGGGGTCTCAATGAAGGGCAATTCCTGGGTTGGCGCCGGCAAATCTTCGTTCTTCGCTCTGGTGGTGATGATCTCTTGCGCTGCCGGTGTCCGCGGAGCGCAGGAATCGAAGGCCGACAGCGCGCATGTCCACGTGATGCACGTGCAAGGCAACGTTTATATGCTGGTGGAACCCGGCCTGAACAACATCACGGTTGAAATCGGCAATCAGTACGTAATCGTTGTGGACACCGGCGTTGCTGAATACAGCGACGAGGTGATTGCAGCGATCCGGTCGCTGTCCGACCTGCCGATCATGTTCATCGCCAACACGAGCGACGACGCGGACCACACGGGCGGCAACATCAAGCTCTCCCAGGCGGGCTGGACTTTGCCGAATGCCGACGCCGGGGGCACCAGCCGCGATCCCGATCTGCTCGCTGGGCTGAACAAAGACCGGCTCGCGCCCGGGGCGGTAATCATGGGGCATTCGGACACGATTGCCCGGGTGCTTAGCGCCAAACTGGCCACGACCGATGCGATTACCTATGGGAATGAGGGGTCGAGGTTGTACAGCAACGAGGCGGTGCTGTTCTATCACATGCCCGCCGCGCACACCGATGGAGACACCGTGGTGTTTTTTCGCGACTCGGAGGTGCTGAGCGCCGGCGAATTGTTTTCCACCGAGAGCTACCCGGTGATCGAAGCGGATAAAGGGGGCAGCCTTCGCGGAATTATCGATGCGCTGAACGAGATGATCGAGCTTATGGTCCCGAAGGAAAACGAGGAAGGCGGCACGTACCTAATACCCGGCCACGGATATCTCTGCGACCGAAATGATGTGGTGAACTATCGCGACATGCTGACCATCATCCGCGGACGCGTTCAGGACATGGTGAAACGAGGAATGACGGTCGAGCAAGTGAAGGCGGCGAAACCAAGTTTCGATTACGATCCCGTGTTCGGTTCGCGGACGGGCAAGTGGACCACCGACAAATTCATCGAAACCGTGTATCGCGAAGTTGCCAACGATAAGAATCAGCAGGCGCGTAAGCAATAGTTAAGAAGGAGCGCAAATGGGGTGGGCGAAGCGCCGGATGTCTCAGGGCCGGACAGTTTTTTATTCCGCAACGGCGGGCGTGTTGTTTGTGATTTTGTCGATCCTTGCCGGTGCGCCGCGCACTTCCCACGCCGGGCCGGCCCAGGCAGCGAACGACGCGAAGGCTCCGGCGACCGCAAAGGAATCCGCCGTGATCGATATCACCGGTTATTGGGTTGCGCTCGTCAATGAAGACTGGCGCTGGCGCATGATCACTCCCTCCAAGGGTGATTACGAGAGCCTCCCGATCAACGCCGAGGGAAAGCGCCTGGCCGACACGTGGGATCCCGCCAAAGATCAAGCCGAAGGGAATGAATGCAAGGCGTACGGTGCGGGCAACATCATGCGCATTCCCGAGCGCCTCCATATCACGTGGACGGATGGCAATACTCTGCAGATGGAGACGGACGCCGGGATGCAGAAGCGCCTCTTCCACTTCGACGGATCGAAATGGCAAGGGGGCGAGCCGCAATGGCAGGGTGACTCCGTCGCCAAATGGGAGAAGGGAGTTCAATATCCCGGAGAAGGAGGCGCCACCTACGGAGGTCCCAAGCCGGGCAAGGGAGGCGACCTGCAAGTGATCACCACGCACATGCGGCCCGGATATCTGCGCAAGAACGGGGTTCCCTACAGCGAGAATGCGGTGCTCACCGAATATTACAATGTTTTTTATCCGCACGGGCCGCAGGCCCCGGGATACCTGATCCTGACGTCGATCGTCGACGATCCCAAGTACCTCACGCAGCCTTTCATCATCAGCGGGCAATTCGAGCGCGAGCCGGACGGCTCCAAGTGGGATCCCGAACCCTGTCGGCCTTTGTGGCCGCTTCAAGCCACGGGAGATCCGGACAAGGACCGCTGAAAAAGATTCGCGCAGCACTATCGGGCAGCGTGATTACGGCGTTCACATCAACATGTTCTTGAATTCATTGCGGTGAGGGAGGCTTTATGCGCTTCAAAGGACTGAGCAAGACGTTGGCTTTATTGGGCTCGGTAACACTCCTCGCTTCGCTTTCCTATGGAGCATCGATTCAGGGGACCGTCAAAGGACCGGACGGATCGTCTTTTCAGGATGCGTTCGTCGAAGCTCAGAATTCGAAGACAAAGATAACGACGATCGTGGTTTCCGACAGCCAGGGGCACTATCGGATCGAAAAACTGCCTGCCGGGGAATATCGCGTGCAGATTCGAGCCGTGGGCTACAAGGCAGACCCGCGAACCGGTGTGAACCTCGCCGCCGACGAAAATGCCTCGTTTGATTTCGCCCTTCAGAACGGCACGGTTCGCTGGAGCGATATTTCCGTTTCGCAGGCGAAGCAGCTCATGCCCGATGCCAAGGGCAAGAACATATTTTTCGGAAACTGTTCCGTGTGCCATTCCTTCCAGAGCCGCCTCGCGGCCGTCTCGCGCGATCAGGATGGCTACAGAGATCGGATCCGCTATATGCAGCAGGCCATGCACTTTAGTTTTACGTTCAGCACGCCCGGCAGATTCGACGACGCGCAGGGCGACGAGCTGGCGGCGTGGCTGGCGAGTTCGTTCGGTCCTGAAGCGACACTTCCGAA
>JBEKTG010000297.1:0-5174 GCA_049516275.1 Candidatus Acidiferrales bacterium | reverse complement strand
TTCACGGTGTTGTGCGGAGAACATGGAAGCCATCAGCCTGGCGGTAGCCGGTGGCGTCATGAATTGCCCGAGATCGGAGCGCTTCGACGAATCGAGCTTCCGGTTCGCATCCAAACGGAAGAAATCGACGCTCTCTATCAGCACTACGTTCTTCTCCTTTTGTTCGCCAAGACGGGATGCTACGCCTTCTCAAGAGAGGTTGCAAGAAGTAGCGCCGCCGCTTCGGGCTGTATTTGAGCTTGATCCTTGTCCTCACGTAACTGACTTCCATCGATTATGATTTGTAACTAAGAGCTGGTCTCGAAGGGACGGGGCACCGCAGACGAAGATCCAGTCCTCGATTTGAGGCGGGCGGCGGCGGTGGCCAGTTTCTAGCGCGCTGACGTAGAAGCGGATTCTCGGGCGCGGCTTAGGATGCAGGATTCGATTTGGCGGGCTTGGGCTGGGGTTATGTCGGCGGCGAAGGAGGGCATGCCGTTGGTGCGGCGGAGGCCGCCGCGGACTATTTCTTCGAACATGGCGTGGGTGGTGGCGTCCAGGTAGCGCAGGTCCGGGGTTTCGCCGCCGCTTACTACGTTGCCGCCGTGGCAGCGGGCGCAGTAGGAGCCGTAGAGGACGCGGCCGCGCTCTACGTCTTCGGGCGATGCGGTTAGCTGGAACGTTGGCGCGGGAACCGGGGTGACTTCGCGCTGGTAGGGCGGGATGGTGGCTGTGCCGCCCAGCTTGAAGGTTAGCAGCCGGCCGGAGCCTACGTTGCCTTTGCCGTTGGGCCGATTGTTGAGCACCATGGGGCCGCCCCAGCCGGACATTACGGCGATGTACTGTGTGCCGTCGACGGAGTAGGTCATGGGCGGGGCGGCGATTCCTACTCCGGCGTCAAATTCCCACAACAATGCACCGTCAGTGGCGCGGTAGGCGCTGAACTTGCCGTCGCCGCGTCCTTCAAAAACTAGATTACCCGCGGTGGTTAGCGTGCCGCCGCCCTTTGGGACGGGCAAGTCAACGTGCCACTTTTCCTGCTGCGCTACCGGATCCCAGGCGACGAGGCGGCCGGTGGGCGGCAGCTTGCGCCACTGGTCGGCTACCGGGCCGTTGTAGGCGCGGTAGGTGCCGGTGTTCTGGTCGCGGGTCTGGTTCTGGCGGGCGAGGGACCAATCGGGGTCTACGGCGTGAACGGAACTGTCGTTGAGGACGGCGAGATACACGAGGCCTGTTGACGGATTGTAGGAGATGGGATGCCAGTTGTGACCGCCTTCGCTGGCGGGCGCGACGATGGTGGCTTCGGCCAGTTTGCGCGCGACGGGATTCTCGATGGGGCGGCCGTTGGCGTCGATGCCGGTGGCCCAGTTCATGTTGGCGAAGGGGCGCGCGGAGATCAGCTTGCCGGTTTGGCGGTCGAGGACGTAGAAGAAGCCGTTCTTGTTGGCCTGCATGATGACGCGGCGCATCTGGCCGTCAATGGTTAGGGTGGCGAGCATTAGCGGCTGGGTGGCGTCGTAGTCCCAGTTATCGCCGGGGGTGGTCTGGTAATGCCAGGCCATTTCGCCGGTGTCGGCTTTGAGGGCGATGATCGAGGCGATGTAGAGGTCGTCGCCCTTGCTGCGGAAGCGGTCGTACCAGGGCGCGCCGTTGCCGGTGCCGGCGAATACGAGATCGGTTTCGGGATCGTAGACGATGGTGTCCCACGGGCTGCCACCGCCGCCGGCCTTCCACCATTCGCCGGACCAGGTGGCTGCGGCGGCGCGCATGGCGTCGGACTCGAAGGGCTTCGCGGGATCGCCGGGGACGGTGTAGGCGCGCCAGTCGAGCCGGCCGGTTTCGGCGTCATAGGCGGAGACGTAGCCGCGCACGGCGTACTCCGAGCCGGCGTTGCCGATGATCACGCGGCCTTTGGCGATGCGCGGCGCGCCGGTGATGGCGTAGGGCGAGTCCGCGGGGGCGGTGGGGACGGCCCAGACGACTTCGCCGGTTTTAGCGTCGAGCGCGATGAGGCGCCCGTCGAGCGCGCCGAGATAGAGGCGGCCCTTGTACATGGCGACGCCGCGGTTGACTACGTCGCAGCAGACGAACTTGGCGTGGTCCTTGGCGACGTGCGGGTCGTACTTCCAGAGGAGGCTGCCGGTGCGGGCGTCGAGGGCGTAGACGATGCTCCAGGCGCTGGTGGTGTAGAGGACGCCGTCTTTGACGAGCGGAGTGGCTTCGAGGCCGCGGCGGGTGCCGAGGTCGTAGGACCAGGCGAGGCCGAGGTGGCTGACGCTGTGCTCGTCGATCTGGTGGAGGTGGCTGAAGCGCTGCTCGGAGTAGGTGCGGCCGTAGGTGATCCAGTTGGCGGAGTCGGCGTCGGCGGCGCGGAGGGCGGCGTCGTCCACCTGTTGCGGCGTGCTGCGGGCGCAGCCGCAAAGGGCGAGGACGGCTGCGGCCGTGATCAGTGCGGCATGCCGTGCCAGATTGTGGACAGACTTTGGGCGCATCCTCTCCGAATCTCCCGCGGAAATTACCGCTGTGAAAAAATTAAGGTAGCGTGAACTGATACACTCCCGGCCGGGAGCGTGTCAAGTTTGCCGCCAAGCTCCCTGCGTGAATGCGCGGGAATTCGCGGGTTCGGCGGTATAATCGGTTACGCTGGAGACGTGTGCAGCTTTTGACACATCCATTGGCATGACACATCAACTGGGCTATCTGAGCCTGCTTTTCTACGCGGCGAGCTTTGCCTGCTACGTGCGGATCCTCTACGTGCCGAACGCCTGGCTGGGGCGCATCGCTTCCGTGCTGCTGGCGGGCGGGATCGTCTTCCAGTATTACGACCTGCTGGAACGGTCGCGGTTCACTCATTCGGTTCCCTACGACGATCTGTACGGCTCGATGTCGCTCTTCGCGTGGCTTTTTGCGATTACTTACCTGGTGCTTGAAATATTTCACCGGCAACACACCGTGGGCGCGTTTGTGACGCTGCTGCTGATTGCGTGGGTGGGCGGGTTGAGGCTGCTGGTGCCGATGCAGCCGCAGGCGCCGCCTCCGGCGCGCGGGGCATTGTTTGCGCTGCACGTTACGCTGATCACGTGGGGCTACGCCGCGTTTGCGCTTTCCTTTGTGCTGAGCCTGGTGTATCTGGTGCAGGACCGCTTGCTGCGTTCGCGGCGGCTCAACAGCGCTTTCTGGCGTTTTCCGGCGCTCGATGTGCTGGATCAGATGGCGCGCAGCAGCGTGTACCTGGGGCTGGTGCTGGTGGCGCTGGGCGTGCCGATGGGGCTGGTGTGGGCGCATCGGCTGAGCGGCGGTTACGCGTGGGGCGACCCGAAGGTGGTGGTTACGGGGCTGATCCTGGTGGTGTATGTGGCGTATCTGCGGCTTTCGCGGAGCGCGCAATGGCGCGGATCGCGAGCGGCGCTGCTGTGCGCGCTGAATTTTGTGATCGTGCTGTTCAGCTACACGTTCGTGAATCTGTACCTTACGCGGTTCCACCGCTTCTTCTGATGACGACGATTGCTTCCAATCCGGCACGCATCGTTCCCGGCCGCATTCAACTGGCGCTGATCGGGTGCAACCATCGCACCGCGTCGGTGGAGTTGCGCGAGCGGGTGTCGTTCACGCAAAAGCAGGCGCTTGATGCGGCCGACGAGCTGAGGCGGCAGGGAATCCTCGAAGAAGCGGTGGTGCTTTCGACGTGCAATCGCAGCGAGCTCTACGGCGTGGCGGGCGAGGGCGGCTCGGCGCTCACCGAGGCGATGGAGGAGTTTTTTACGTCGTTTCACGGAATCGCGCGCTCGGAGGTGACCGGCAAATTCTATCGCTGGGCGGGGCGCGACGCGATCTATCACCTCTATCGCGTGGCGGCGGGACTCGACTCGATGATGCTGGGCGAGGCGGAAATTCTCGGGCAGCTGCGCACGGCGTATGGGCAGGCGCTCGATCATGGCGCTACCGGGCCGGTGCTGAATCGCGTGTTTCAGGGCGCGCTCGAAGTAGGGAAGCGCGTGCGGTCGGAGACCGAAGTGGGCACGCGGCCCATGTCTGTGGCGCTTGCGGGAGTGAAGCTGGCGGAGCGGGTATTCGGCAACTTGAAGGGGCGCGCGGCACTGATCATTGGAGCGGGCGCTGTGGCCGAGCAGGTGGTGGAGCAGTTGCGTAACCGGTCGATCGGCAGCCTGCTGGTGGTGAATCGGTCTTTCGATCGCGCCGCCGATCTAGCCGGGCGCATGGGCGGGCGCGCCGCGGCGTGGGAAGCACTCGAATCGGAGATGAGCCAGCCGGATATTCTTGTGACATCGGCGGGCGGAACGGGAGCGGTGCTCACGCGCAAGATGCTGGAACGCGCCATTGCTTCGCGCGGCGGGCGGCCGATTTTCGTGGTGGACCTGGGCGTGCCGCGGAACGTGGATGCGGCCGCGGCGGGGCTCTACAATTTGTACCTCTACAACATCGACGACCTGGGCGAGATCGTCGAGCAGAACAAGAAGGCGCGCGAGGCGGAAGTGCCGCGCGTCGAGGCGATTATTGCCGAGCACATCGCGAAATTCGAGAGCTGGCGCGCGGCGCTTGAAGCCGGGTCCATCGTGGACGACCTTCGCGGGCGGTTCCATCAGCAGCGCCTGCTGCTTCTCGAAGAGCGGCTGAAGGAAATGCCGGATGTTTCGCCCGAGGAGCGGCACCGGATCGCGCGCATCACCGAAGAACTGATCGAGCGCGTGCTCGATGAGCCCGCCGAGCGGCTGCGCAGCGGGCGGGGAATGCGCGGGCGACTGGGAGCCGTCGAAGCGCTGCGGCACATTTTTGGCCTGGACGACGGGAAACAGTGAAGGGGCGCGAGTGAAGAAAATTGTGAAGAAAATTCGGATCGGGACGCGCGGGAGCGCCCTCGCCCTGTGGCAGGCCAATCATATCAAGGAGCGATTGAAAGAGCTGCACGGCGTGGAGGCCGAACTGGTGCGCATACGCACCTCCGGCGACCGTTTTCAGACGGCGTCCGTGGCGCAGATTGGCGCGGAGATGGGAACCAAGGGCGTCTTCATCAAGGAACTGGAAGACGCGCTGCTGGCAGGCACCGTGGATCTGGCCGTCCACAGCATGAAGGACGTTCCCACCGAAACGCCCGCCGGCCTCGGGTTTCCGGCGTTAACGAAGAGGGAAGATCCGCGCGATTGCCTGATCTCACGGAATGGGCATACGTTGCGAGG
>JBEKTG010000296.1:0-4932 GCA_049516275.1 Candidatus Acidiferrales bacterium | reverse complement strand
AAGTCGAGATTGGTAGCGCATCTACCGGTAAAGCCTTGAGATAGCGCTTATGGGCAAAGGCTAATCGCCCACGTGCGTTTATCGCGGTGCTTAAACGCCCCTCATCGACACGCAGATTATCGATTTCTAGTGGCGGTCGTGGTAGTGGAGGGCTTCCCAGAAGCCGATCCAGATATCGAGTAGCCCCAGTCCACTGCAGAATCCGCGGAAAAAGCCGGTGGTGATTATGGTGCGCACGACGGGGAATTGGAGCAGAAGATAGTTGTCGGTCCATTCGGGCGTCCAGGGCAGGATTACCAGAAGCACTCCGGCTACCGCACTGATGAGAACAAAGAGAAAAACTGAGGTGCGGTGCAGCCACATTTGCAGAGGCGTGGACTGAGGATCGAGACCTGA
The DNA here is from genome assembly GCA_049516275.1 of Candidatus Acidiferrales bacterium. Taxonomy (GTDB): domain Bacteria; phylum Acidobacteriota; class Terriglobia; order Acidiferrales; family UBA7541; genus Palsa-295. The sequence continues at coordinate 4,536 of JBEKTG010000296.1, read as the reverse complement.
AGAAGGGGAATCGAGCAATGCCGTGCTGGCATTAGCTTCTGCAGGGACGGTCTGCGAGGAAGGCGAATTTGTGTTTTCTAGGGGCAATTTCGGTTCGGTGGTCAACGTAGACTCCGCAGCCGCTGGGATAGGATTGCGCGGGGAAATGCCTGACTGGAATCAGAGAAACGGTAAGGGACAAAGCCCATCCAACTATTTTACGACCTCAGGGGCTTGATGCGCTCGGCAACGTCGCGATAATCGATATTGCGCCCGTAGACTTCAAGAAAGTGCTTAAGCGCGGCGGGTTTGTCACCAGCGGCTTCGTAAGCGGAGGCGAGTTCGTAATGCAGGGCGGTCGCGGTTTCGCCGTCGATGGGGGATTCCAGAGCCTTGTGGTACCAGCGGATGGCGGCTTCAGGCACGCCTTTATCGAGGAAGCATTGCGCCAGCCAAGTGTAAGTTTGCATTAACTGCGGGAACGGGTGACCATGTTCGACGGCCTGGCAGGTCTTTTGCAGCTCCCCAATGGCTTCGTCGAGGAGTCCCATTTCGCGGAAGGCGATGCCGAGATTGTAATGGGTTTCCGGATCCTCATCGGTGCTGGCGGCGCCGGATTCAAGATCCTGTTTTAGCTCGCCGAACATCTCTGCGAGATCGATGCCGGCCTCCGGCGCGAAGGGGGATGACTTTGTGATTGCTGGCGCGCTGGGAATGAGCGATGCTGGAGCTGGTAGCTTTGGGGCCGCGGGAGCGGCGGCGGATTGCTGTTGGACCGGCGCTGCGGTTTGAGCAGAGACGGTCGCCGAGACGGACGCTGCGCCCGCAGCGGCGGCGCTGGCGACTGCCGGTACTGCCTGTGGTTGTGGCGCTGGCGGAACGGGCTGTGGAGCTGGCGGCTGAACTTTTTGAACCGGTGCGGGCTGGGGTTCAGCCTCGGCGACCGGAGCATCTTTAAGGAAGTCGGGGCCGAGCGAAGCTTCGAGATCGGCGACAAACTCGCCCATCACTTCGGTTTCCTTCAAGCCGAAAGTTGTGGGAGCAGATTCGCCGATGGGTTCGAGTTCCGGCTGATCTACCGGCTCGGACGGATGCGTTTCTGCGGAAGCGGCCTCGATCGCGGTCTCGGCTTTGTGGGCAACTGCGCCCGGCAAGAAACCTTCTCCAAGGGAAGATTCGAGATCGGAGACGAATTCCTGCAGAACGGCGGGAGCGGCTGCCGGAGCCTCAGGCGCCAGTTCGACGACCGGTTTCGCGGCTGCGGCGATCTTTGTTGCGGCGATCTTAGTTGGGGCGATCTTTGGTTCTTTGCCGAGCTCTTTCCTTGGGGATTTTGCTTCCACCGGCGCCGCGATCGGTTTCTCGAACGCCGGAGCAGGCACTGGCTCGGCTGCCGGAGCTTCGACTGGCGGAGCTTCCACCGCCGCAACCTCGACTGCCGGAGCTTCAACGTGCTCTATGGGCGGCGGCGCAATCTCCGAGACGGAAATCTCAGGCTCGGAACTTGGCACGATTGCTTCTGGAATTTCTTCGACCGCCGGTTCGGCGGAGACCTCTTCAACGCTGAATTCGGAAATGTCCTCTACGGGAGCGATCTCTTCTTCTACGCTGGGAGCCGGCTGTGAGGCGGCCTCGATTTCACCGCGCAGAGCATTGAGCGTGGCTTCGTCGTCGGTGAGAGACTCGAGCTTCTCGAAGGCGGCGGCGGCTTGCTCGGGCATGCCGTGTTCGAGGTAGAAGCGGATTTCCTCGACTGTCTCGGCGGTTTTTTCCGGACTGAGTTTTTTCTCTGAGGACTCTTTTGGCTCCGGCGCTTCGACGCTCGGAATCTCGTGAGCACCTACCGGGATCTCCGGCAGTTCGGTGTCCCCTTCGACGGTGAGTGAATCATCCCATTCCGAGGAAAGATCGACCTCGCCGGGAGCGGACTCGATTTCGGCGACGGCGGACGTGTCGGATTCAGGAGCTTGAACGCTGAACTCCTGATCGGTAGCCTGATCGCTGACGACCGCGAATTCGGGTTCATCTTCGACAGGCTCGCCTGCAGATGGCCATGGCGCCGCGGATGCGGCTTCGACTAGAATCTCTTCGGAAGCCGTTTCCGCCACTTCGGAATCGAGTTCGGTAATCTCGGGAGCCGATGAGCGCTGTTCATAGCGCGTGGCGAGTTCGCCGTAGCGAGTGGCTTCTTCGGGATATCCTGCATCCGAATAGACGCTCTGCAAAGTGCGGCAGCAGACGCCGGCTTCGGCGAAGCGGGTGGCGCGGGTGTGCAGCGCGGCGAGGCGCTGGTTCAGGCGAAGATCGGTTGGCGCCTGTGGAAGCGCGGCCAGCAACGGGCCCAGGGCTTTGCTGGGCATGTTGTAGGAGATGAAAAGTTCGGCGTCAGTAAGAGCCGAGCGAACCGCGAGCGCGACTGCGTCAGGATAATGCTGGTGAATCGAGGGAGACGTGGCCTCAAGCTCGTCGACGATAACTGCGGCCTCTTCGGCCGAGATCAGTCTCTCCGCGGCGGGCCCGCCGAGCTGGCTTGCCACCTGCTGATAATTCTGCATGTGCAGAGGATTGCCGGGCTCCATGGAAGCGAGCTTTTGATAAAGATCGCGAGCGCGCGGAAGGTCGCCGGCTTGAACCGAGGCGTGAGCCAATAGCTCAATCACTTCCGTGAGATGGGTAGATTCGCCGGCTTTCTGGAAGAGATTGAGAAGCTTTTCGAGCGATGCCGGATTGTCGCGGACGTGGCCGATGATCGTGTGCAGGTTCTTGAGAACCCTGTCGGAGTCTTCGGCGAGAAGTCGATCGGAGTGCTGGTCGTAAACCTGGAGCGCATTCTCGTGTTGTCCGGCTTGCATGAGCGCGTCGGCGAAGGTGGAGATCGAGGCCAGGTCGTTGTGGATTGTGAGCAGCTTGCTGGCCAGCGTCCCCGCATCGGAAAGGCGACCGCCCTTTAGGAATGCTTTGAGGAGGTCGCGCAGGCCGTCGGGATTGGAATCGAGATCGGAAACCTTCTGCAGGCACTCGATGGCGGCTTCGGCGTCTCCGGCTTCGAGCAGGTTGCGGCCTTGCATCAAGAGCGCATAGCTGTTGCCAGGGTCGAGCGTCAACATCCGCTGCAGGACTTCTTCGGCGGCGCTGAGTGAACCTTTCGCGCGCAAGGTTTCTGCTGCGGCCGAGAAAATCTGCCATGCGTCGTTCTTTTTGCCGAGGCGGATGTAGACTTCCGCGAGGCGCACGCGCATGTTGGTGTTTTCCGGATCCATTTCCAGAATTTTCTGGAAGATGCGGACCGCGTTATCGAGTTCGTTGGCCTTGAGAAACTCTTCGGCGACTTGCAGGTACTGGGCGCGGGCGTCGTTGAAGAGTCCCTGCTGGGTGTAGAGTTCGGCCAGCTTTAGCACGCTTTCAAGCGAGGGCTTGAGCTTGCTGATTTTTTTGTACATGGCGATGGCCTTGACCGTGAAACCTTGCGTGGCATAGGCATCGCCTACGGTCTTGAAACATTCGGTGGCTTTGTCGGCTTCGCCGAGGCGCGAGTAGAGGTCGCCGATGGTGTTGGTGACGGTAAGGTCTTTGGGGTCGTTTTTGCTGACCTTCTCGTACTCGCTGATGGCGTTCTGAATCTTGCCCTGCTGGACATACTTCTCCGCAGCGCTGAGAGCCTTCTGTTTGTTGAAGCCGAAACCGAACGCCATATGAGTAACGAACTCCAGACCCTGGTCTGACTGCGAAAGCTTACCGATCGAGTCCCGAAGTGCTGTCCGGGAGGAATGTCCGGTGGCCAATCTCCTTTTTAGAGATGGCCGGTTGGACAAAGGCAATTGTACGGCTGGAGGGAAGGAATCGTGTGGTTACCAAGGGTTACCAAAAGGGAGTGTACGAATGGGGTTACTTAGGGAATAGGGGTGGTGGTGAGGCTAGAGCCTACAGGGGCTTAAAGCCCTGGCTCATTTTGACCGCTTTTCGCGGCGCTGAAGCGCCGCTCTTCCACGGTTTCGGCCTGTTGCCCATCCCAATATAAAGGGGCTATGGGACTGAAGGGAGACGCGCTGTAGTCTTCCGGTGCGACAATGGCTACGGCGTGGCTGATTCTGCTGCTTTGCTTTGACGGCATAATTTAAGCTGCGCCTTTTTATTTGTCTTGAGCGGAGGTTCTTGACCATGACTTGGATTCGCACGATCTCGAAGGATGAGGCGGATGAGAAGCTGCTGAAGGCGATTGAGGGGCAGCGGGCGATGTATCCCAAGGAGTATGCCGAGCCGGTGCATCCGCAGATGGAGACGTCGATTGTCGGATCGCATACGCTGATACCTGAGGCGCTGCATCATGCGTTTTCGACGTTTGGGGCGCTCATGTCGCCGGAGTTGCCGTTGAGCCGGCGGCAGCATGAAATGATTGCGACCATGGTCTCGGTGACCAACCGGTGTGTGTATTGAATCGAGTCGCACGCAGAGTTTCTGCGCAGGGTGACGCTGGATAAGGAGCTGGTTGAGGCGCTGGAGATGGATTACACGACTGCGCCCATCACTCCGCAGGAGAGGGTGATGGTGGATTATGTG
>JBEKTG010000295.1:0-4974 GCA_049516275.1 Candidatus Acidiferrales bacterium | reverse complement strand
TCTCCGGCGACGATTGCGCATTACCGCATCGATCTCGAGCAGTTTCGCGACTTTCTCACGCCGCCGGGCGAGTCCACGCTGGCGCTCGAACAGGTGGATCACAAGATCATCCGCGAATTCGTGAGTTCGCTTTACGACAAGCGGCTGGAGAAATCGTCCATCGCGCGGAAACTGGCGGCGATGCGCAGCTTCTTCAAACTTTGTGTGCGAGAGGGCATCACCAAACAGAATCCCGCGCGCCTGGTGAGCACGCCGAAGCTTCCCAAGCGCGTGCCGCACGTGCTTACTGCGGAGGAGTTGAACGGTTTTCTCGATGCGATGGCGACCGGTTCCCTTTCGCCGAAGGGGAAGAGCAAACGAAAGTCGACGCCGCAATCGGTATTGGACGCCAAGCTGATCCTGAAGCGAGACCGGGCGATTCTGGAGATGCTTTATGGCTCTGGGCTGCGCGTGAGCGAACTCGTAGGGCTGAGCCTCGGCAACATCGATAAGGCGGGGCAGATGGTGCGCGTGCTTGGCAAAGGGCGCAAGGAGCGCGTGGTGCCGTTTGGCGGCAAGGCGCAGGCGGCTCTGGAGGCTTACTGGCCGGTGCGCGCGGAGATTCTTGCGCACCCGCGGATGAAATACGATCCGGAAGCGGTGTTTGTGAATTACCGGGGCGGCCGGCTGACAGATCGGTCTGTGCACGTGCTGGTGGGGAAGTATGCGCGATTGTGCAACATCGACTGGAAGCTGCATCCGCATTCGCTGAGGCATGCCTTCGCCACGCATCTGCTGGCTGACGGCGCAGACCTGCGGGCGATTCAGGATCTGCTGGGGCATGTGTCGCTCTCCACGACGCAGCGATACACGCAGGCGAGCATTCATCAGCTGATGGCGGTGTACGACAAGGCTCATCCGCACGCTTAGCACGGACCGCGCAAATGGAAGGGTAGTTCTCTGCGCCGGGAAGCTTCCGATCAGATCAGAAGTTTTCGCTAAAGCAAGTCATCGAAACGCCTCGTGGTTTTAATGCTTACCGTGGGAATTCAGGTCGCGCGAGAGAATCAGCTTCAAAGTTATTTTGGAAGATCCGCTGGTCAAGCCGAATCCGATGCCGCCTTCCACATTCACGATCTCGCTGGTGTGGTCGAAAACTGCAAACAGCTGGTGATACTGTTCGTTCACCGGGTAGAAATTGCGCAGCAGGCCGAGATCGTCATATTCCTCGGCGGCCAGCGCCCACTTCGGGGAGAGGTTGTAAGCGAGGCGTGAGGCCGGGGCGAAATCAAGACTTCGGAAGCCACCCTTCCAGGAGTTGTCGAGAATCGGGTTGATGATGATATCCCATGGGTGCAGGTGCCAGCCGATGATGGGCCGGATCTCGGAGGAGAAGCGGTTCGGGTCCCAATGCTTCGCGTTGTAGCTGAATTCGAAATTCGCCCCGTAGAAAAATTTGCGGTCCGCGGCATGGGGCCTGACGAAGAGCAGGCGTATCTTTCCGCCGTTGATGGTGGCGCCGCGATCCTTGGAGATGCTGTAGAGCGGCAGATACAGCCCCGCCTCGAACCAGGGAGCGACGCCGTACGCCCACTCGGTGACGCCATTGAAAGACTTGTCCGGTATCAGGCCGCCGGGGAATGCGGGCGACGTGAGTCCGTCGGGCGTGAAATTGTTGTGCCAGGTGAGATTGAAGATGCCTACCTCCGCGATGGAGGCGTCGTACACCTGGATTTCATCCGTTTGCGCGAACGAAACGGTGGATGCCGCCAGCGCAATGGCGATCAGCACAAGCGCGCGTACGCCGAGCCTTCGAAGGGCGGTCATTTCGGTTTTCGGTGACACTTGGAACTGCCAGTTATATCAGACGAGAGGCATTGGGGGCGGTTACGTTCAATTTCTTTGAGGGGTTGTTTGAAAGGCGGATTCACGCGGAGGGCTAGATGTTCAGAGTGAGAGACGTTTCGGGAATGAAACCGTCGGAACGCCCGGTGCGCGGGGGAGTGGGAGCTATGGGCATATTTGTGCGGTCGATGGGATTGTAAAGCGTGTCGCGCTCGACCGGCACGCATCCGGCGGCGCGAATCAGGCGTTCGAGTTCCGCGCGCGTGAGACCTTCGGGAGTGGTGGCGCCGGCGTCGTGGTAGATCTTTTCCTCGACGACCGTGCCGTCCAGGTCGTTCGCGCCAAAGCGCAGCGCTATTTGGGCGATTCGCGGAGTTAGCATGATCCAGTAGGCTTTGATGTGTTCGAAGTTGTCGAGCATCAGCCGCGAGACGGCGATCGTCTTCAGGTCGTCGAACGCGGTGGGCTTCGGCAGATGCGCCAGCGCCGTGTTCGCCGGATGAAACTCGAGCGGGATAAACGCTACGAAGCCGTGGGTCTGGTCCTGCGATTCGCGGAGCTGAACGAGATGGTCTACGCGCTCATCGAGAGTCTCCACGTGGCCGAAAAGCATGGTGGCATTCGAGCGCAGCCCCACTTCGTGCGCGGTGCGGGCGATCTGGAGCCACATGCGTCCGCTCACCTTGTGATCGCAAATAATTCTGCGCACGCGCGGATGAAAGACCTCGGCTCCGCCGCCGGGAAGCGATCCCACGCCGGCTTCCTTCATCTTGATCAGCGTGTCGCGAATGGAAAGCTTGGAGAGGCGCGCGTAGTAGTGCACCTCAACCATCGTAAACGCCTTCAAATGCACCTGCGGGAAGCGATCGCGGAGGCCGCGGATCAGATCGAGATAGTAGTCGAACGGAAGATCGGGATGCAGGCCACCAACAATGTGAAATTCCGTCGCGCCCTCGGCCACGCCTTCCGCGGCGCGCGCCCAGATTTCATCGAGAGCGAATGTGTAGGCGCCCGGTGAGTCCGGTGAGCGTCCAAAGGCGCACAGCTTGCAGTGTGCTACGCAGACGTTGGTCGGATTAATGTGCCGGTTGATGTTGAAATAGCAGACCTTGCCGTGACGCTTCTCGCGGACGTGATTCGCGAGCCAGCCGACCGCCAGCAAATCGTGCGACTGAAAGAGGGCGAGGCCGTCTTCGGCGTTGAGGCGTTCACCGGCGAAAACCTTTTGTGCGATCGGCTCGAGCCGCGTGTCGGTAATTTGGAGGCTGGTCATTGTCGATAGAAACTTCCCAGGGCGCAGAATTTCCCGCTAAGTCCTTGGTTACGAAAGGCTAAGGCTTCATGGCAACCGCAGCAGCGCCCCAGAAAAGCAAGAACAATAGACTAATATAGCCATTCACGGTGAAAAACGCAGCATTCATTTTGCTGAGGTCGTTGGGTTTCAGGAGCGAATGCTCGTAGGCTAGCAGCGCTGCGACCACGCCGATTCCCACCCAGGCGGGCCACGCGAGATGAAAGCTCCAGGCGAGCCACGCAAGCATGATGACCATCACCACGTGCATCCCGCGTGCAATTTCGAGAGCCCTTGCGATTCCGAGTTTCCTGGGGATGGAAAATAATCCCGCGGCCATGTCGAATTCGACGTCCTGGCAGGCATACAGCACATCGAAGCCGCCGACCCAAAGTGTGACGGCCGCGCAGAGAATCAGCATGCGCCAGTCGAGCGACCCGCGGATGGCGATCCAGGCAGCCGCCGGAGAAATGCCCAGGCAAAAGCCGAGCACAAAGTGCGACCAGGCCGTGAAGCGCTTCGTGTAGGAGTAGAAGAAGAGGATTGCGAGCGCGACCGGCGAGAGTTTCAGCGCGAGAGGATTCAACTGCCAGGCCGCCAAAACCAGCACGGCGGAAGAAACGGCCGTAAACATCCATGCGAAGCCGACGGAAAGTTCGCCGGCAGGGAGCGCGCGATTCGCGGTGCGCGGGTTGCGGCGGTCATATTCGATGTCGGCGAGGCGGTTCAGCGTCATGGCAGCGGAGCGCGCGCCGACCATTGCCACGACGATCCAGAGGAGCTGGCGCACTGTTGGCAACGCGCCGCCGGCGCGGGCGGCAAGCAGCGCGCCTACCAGCGCGAACGGAAGCGCAAATACCGAGTGCTCGAACTTGATCATTTCGAGCACTGTGCGGATTCGGCCTTTCGTCATTTAAAGATTTGCTCTCCGTTCTTACGCTTCTCTGCGTTTATTTCTCTGGCTTGCCTGCCGGACCGCCGCCCTGCCAGTGGTACTGCTTCTCTTGCGGCAGTCCCAGTTGAGCGAGGACGCGGCATACAAATTGTTCGACGAGGTCGTCGACGCTCTTTGGCTCGTAGTAAAAAGCGGGCATCGCTGGCATCACGGTCGCGCCGGCATCGTGGACTCGGAGCATATTCTCAAGATGCACGCGGTTGAGCGGCGTTTCGCGCAGGCACAGGACGAGGGGGCGGCGCTCCTTCAGGCAGACATCGGCGGCGCGCGTCAGCAGGTCCCCGGCAATGCCCACGGAGATAGAGCCAAGAGTTCCGGCGGAACAGGGAATCACGACCATGCCGTCCACGAGAGCGCTTCCGGAGGCGATGCTCGCGCCGATGTCCTTGTTCGGCAGGTATTCGATTTTCCCCGCCGCGGAGCCGACGAGGAGAGAGGGCAGCTTTCTCGCATCGGATGCGACGATGCCTAGTTCCATTGCGAGCAGACGCATGCCCGCGTCGGTGGCAACAAGGAAGACGCGCTCGACGCGCGGGTCCGAATCGAGCAATCGTAGAATGGTCTGCGCGTACACGGCGCCGCTGGCGCCGGTGATTCCCACTGTGATTACGCGGCTTTGCGTAGTTTCCATCAGGCGTTCATCTGCCGGGAAACGCCGATGGCGATGCTAAAGGCGAGAATAAAAGTGAAGGTGAATTCGGCCAGGGAAAAGGCGGTCGTGGGCGCGATCAATCTCAAAAATACAGCCTGGGTAATGGCAACGCTCAACGCCAGGCCGGCCGCATTCAGATACGTCACCCTTTGTTTTTGTTCTTTGGCGAAAGCCATCGTTCATTTCTCAACGGCAGATTATCGAAAAGTGGTTCCGGGACTTGGACTCGAACCAAGATTTTAGGCTCCAAAG
>JBEKTG010000294.1:0-4997 GCA_049516275.1 Candidatus Acidiferrales bacterium | reverse complement strand
GCCAGCTCCTTCATGCGGCGGAACGCGCCGACCAGGGGCTCGTAGCGCTTGGTCATTTCCGGGTCGCCTTCGAGCACCTTGTGGACGTTGGTGTAGGTCATGCGCTCGACGGAGCGGATGACGCCGGGGGTGAAATCCGAGCGGACCATCTTGCCGGACGCGTCCATTTCCATGACTACGCTCATGACCAGGCGGTCGACTTTTGGATTGAGCGAGCAGATGCCGTTGGATAGCTCTTCGGGGAGCATGGGGATGGCGCGGTTCGGGAAATAGACGGAATTGCCGCGCAGGCGGGCTTCCTGATCGAGCGGCGAGGCGCGGCGGACGTAATGCGCTACGTCGGCGATATGCACCTGAAGTTCGTAGTGACCGTTGGGCAGCGGGGCTACGTGGACGGCGTCGTCAAAGTCGCGCGCGGTTTCGCCGTCGATGGTTACGATGGGAAGATTTCTGAAATCGCGCCGGCCGTCGAGATCGGCCTCGGTTACGGTCTGCGGAGCGGCCTTGGCCTCTGCGACGGCTTCCTCCGGGAACAGGTGAGGTAGATGATGTTTGCGGATGATGATTTCGACATCGACGCCGATTTCGCCGGGGCGGCCTAGAATTTCGAGGACGCGGCCGGTGGGGGCGAGACCGCCTTTGGGGTAGCGCGTGATTTCGACGTTGACTACGGCGCCGTCGAGTTCGGCGAGGCGCACGCGTCGATTGGCGGAGGGATCGGCGCCCGATGCGTCGCGCAATTTTTGACGCAGATCGGGGCTGAGTTCGTCTCCCGGCGGGATGAGGACTTCGTGGTGGATACGCGTGTCGTAGGGGAGCACTTGATTGCTGTGCGCGCCGTAGCGAAACAGGCCGACGAGGGTGGGGTGTTCGCGCTCGACAACCTGGACGATGCGGCCTTCGGCTCGGCCGTCGTTGCGGCGGCGGGCGATGCGGGCGAGAACTTTATCGCCGTGCATGGCGTCGCCGATGCCGTCGCGGCCGATGAAGAGATCGCCTTCGACGCCGGGAATCGGTTTGTCCGGCACGACGAAGCCGTAGCCATCGCGATGGGTGACCATGCGGCCGGCAATCAGATTCGGGTCAGCGGATCGCTTCGGGCTACCCGACGCCGCGCGTTCTTCCTGCTGAACCGGCGACGGGCGCTCTTTTGCGGGTCGCGAGGATTGTTTTGAGCCGGTTAGGCGGTAGCGGCCCCCATGAATTTCTTCTATGTCGCCGGCTTTTTTCAGCTGCTGGATGATTCGCGGGAGATATCGGCGGCCGCGATGCTTGAGCTCCATGGCGTGAGCGATCTGGCGAATGGTGGCGGGGTGCGGCTGAGCCGAGAGGTGCGCGAGTACTTCCTCGCGACTGACTTCCAACGGGCGTGGTTCCTGGTCTTCTACGGTGTGCTGGCGTCTCATGGGAGTGTGCGGGTGCGCTTGTGTGCGGTCTCAGGCTAACGGATTTCCGGCTGGGTAGCAAAAACTGAATTGGTTTGCGTGGTTCGTCACGGCGGGGGCGGAGAGGCGATGGGGGCATTGAGTATCACGACTTTGCCGTCCGCGTCGCGTGATAGAGGCGGCGCGTATTCACCGAGCTCTTCGCGGCGCCACCACGTTCCGTTCGCTCGTTTCGTTTGCCGGTCGGTGAACCAATACTGATAAATGACGGTGCGGACTTCCTTCGGGGGCGTGGCGTCGAAGGGATTGCCGGCGAAGAGTTCGAGCACGTCCGGCTGGTTCTGCAGGAGGCGCTCTTCGGTCCAGAGGACGAAGCGATAGTCCTGCCAGGTGCCCAGCGAAGCGAACCAGAGATTCCAGTCGAAGCGCGGCTGATAGGGCGCGTAGATGCCGGGGGGCTTGCGGAGGTCCTGCGGCTTGTAGCGGAATGGATAGGGGAGCCAGGTTTTTCCGTCGCGCGAGCCTTGAAATTCGATTTCGTAGCGGGCGTGCGTCATTACGGCGAACAATCCGTATTGATTGGCGATGCGAAATGGATCGAGGGTGCGTTCGGGCCACTCGGACAGCGGGAGCCTGCTGCGGAAAAACATCTGGGCGAGCTGGAGGCTTGTTATGTAGAAGACTGTTCCAAGACATATCGCGGCGACTAGTATGCGAAAGGGTCTGAGAGCGAGGCTCCATCGCGTTCGAGGGTCGTCATTGTCGAGCTTCGCGGCTTGGAGCGGATCGGCCTCGCGCTTCTCGATGAGGCGGCGGAGCCTCGCGGGAAGAATTGCGGCGACGATGCGGTCGTCGAGAAGGAGGAAGCCCAGCGAGAGCACGATGTAATTCAGGAATGCGTAGTTGGCGGTGAGAATAATGCCGATTTGAAAGGGCGTGAGGATGCAGAAAGCGGCGATGCGGAAGCGGCGCGGCAGAAATACGAGCCAGCACAGGACGAGTTCAGCCGCGAAGGTGAAAAGTACCGTGCCGGCGTGAAACGAGTGAGGGAATTGCTGCACGTACCAGCCGATCCAGCTGGGCAGCGGGCCGTTCTGGTAATAGTCGTCCATGGCGGTTAGGCGCCGCCAGGACTGGTCGCCGCTGGCGAGTTTCACTACGCCCGACTCGAAATAGATACGGAACCATTCCCAGCGCAGGAGAAATAGGCTGGCGCGCGAAGGCGGGTGAGCGCGCGCGAGACCCGGCCACAGACCGGGCGGGGCGAAGAAGAGGGAGATGAAACCGGCTTCGAGCAACATGCCGTCGGACTGGTAGCTGGAAAAATCCTGCGCGGTGCTTACGAAGGAGACGAAGCACGCGAAGCAGATTACGAGCATTCCGCGCGGCCAAAGGTTGCAGACCAGAAGGATCGACGCTAGGAGACCTAGCCAGCACACCAGCATTAGGGCGCGGTCGCTCGAACCGAGCCAGAAGAGGCTGGGTATAAACCAGAATCTGCGGGCATGGAGGACCGCGGCGGCGGCTTGCAGGTAGTCCGCGGCGGGCAGAATGCCGTTGGGGCCGTTGAGCCCTTTGATTTGAAACAGGAGGGAGTAGAACGCGGAGAAATAAATCAGGCCCAGGGCTCGGAGGAAAATCCAGCGCGGCCAGAGGTGTGCCGGGCGGTGGCCGCCGATGGGTTCAGGGCCGAACAGCCAGTTGAGAGCCGCTGCTAGCCGGGTTTCCATGCGGCGCGATTATAACGGAATCAGCAGGCCGCAGCGGCCTTGCACAGATTGTGAGGGACGGAGCTTCGCGATTCGCGCCGAGTTTATGGCTGGGTGTAGTTGCTGGGCAGCGAGCGCAGATAGGCGACTACCGCCTGCGCGTCCGCGTGATTCATATGATAGATGTGCATGGGCGGGTGGATGGCGATGCCGTTGGGACCAACTCCCTTTTCGAGCACTATTTCCGCTTGAGTGTCGGTGAAGCCTTCGAGGCCGGCGATGGCGGGGGCGCGCCAGGCCCAGTTGGTCATGTTATGGACGGGCATGATCCAGGTGGGGGCGCCTTGAAGGTATTTCGAGTTATCGAGATTGTTGTTGGCGTCGCGCGAGGTGTGGCATTCGGAGCACATGCCGACGTTGTCCACCAGATACTGGCCGCGGGCTACGAGGGCTTCCTGGGAGGCCGCGGGCGTTCCTTTTTGGGCCGGCGCAGCCTGGGCTTGCGCGGCGGCGTTATCGCGCGACAGCAGACTCGAAGCTGCAAATCCAGCCGCCAAAATGATCCCTGCACAAACGATCCAACGGTACATTGCTTTCATTTTAATTCGATCCTGGACCTGATTTGGTGTTGATGCGGCCCTTTGCGTGAGGGCCGATGGAACCGCTCGAACGAAAAAGTATCGCAAAACAGAGTTGGCGTGTCCATCTGGTTTTCAGGGAAGCACGTGATCTGCCACGAACGCTTGCGAGTGATTGGCGTCACGAATATAGAAGGGGTAAATTTGGTGCCCAAGAGAGGACTCGAACCTCCACTCCCTTGCGAGAACTAGCTCCTGAAGCTAGCGCGTCTGCCAATTCCGCCACTTGGGCAATGACCGGTTGCGAACCGAGGCTCAACCATATTGCGGCCGGGCCGATACTTTGTCAACGAAGCACACACCGGAGAGAAGAAGGGTTGACCCCCGGCGTGGGGGCACCTAGAGTTGAGGCTCAGAGTTGGATCCTGGAATGTGGGAATAGGAGGGCACCTTATGGCATCTGCGCGCGCGATGATCGAGCGCCGGCGTTCCAGCCGCGTTATGGCCCGCATTCCTGTAAGCGTACGACTGCAGGACGCGCCGGGGCAGCGGCTCGACGCGGCTACCGAAGCCACGTCGGTGAGCCGAAGCGGGGCATTGCTGTGCATTCCGTTTTCTCCCGTTCTGGGATCGCGTATCGAAGTGGAACATGGCGTGTCGCGAGAATCGCGGGAATTTCGCGTGGTCCGCGTGAGCGCGCCGAATCCGGACGGCTTGTTTGAGCTGGGCGTAGAGATTCTTCATCCCAACCGGAACTTCTGGGGCATCCCCTTCCCCGACGACAGCCAGAACGATTGACCTTCGTTTCCCGAGTGCTATAATCCCGCCCATTAGACCAACCGGGCCCGCACGGGCCGAAAATCGAGCAGTCTTCTAGCGGCTTGCGGGTAGTGGAGGTGGCCATGGAAGCGCTTCACGCTGCGTTGTTTCCTCTGTTTGTTGCCTGGGGAGTTGTGACCGCGATTCTCATCCTGGTGCTGATTTACCGCAGCATGCTGGAGAACCGCGAAGAGGATCAGATATTCCTCGATTCGGCGGCCCAGTCGATGGCCAACGAGCAGCGCGCACTGGTGTCGCGCATCGAAGCCCTGAGCAAGCCGATCGTGGCTTTGATCGTGGTGTCGAGCGTGCTGCTGGTGGGCGTTGCGGGGTTGTGGCTCTGGCAAGGTTTCCAGAGTTTTTAGCGGCTGTTGGCAGCTGGCTAAAACCTCTCTGAACGGCTGAGTTGCGACCTGCGAAGCTTGATTGCCATCTAAATGGCGGGGCGTGAGTTGACGTGTGTAACGGACCCGCTCATCGTGGTGGCACTGCCGACGCATGGAAGC
>JBEKTG010000293.1:0-5001 GCA_049516275.1 Candidatus Acidiferrales bacterium | reverse complement strand
CGTTCCTGGAGAGTCCTGTGGAGATCAGGCCGTCCAATTTCTCGCGATCGCGCGCGGAAACCTGTTGCTGCAGAGGAGTTCCGATGAAATTCTCCGCGGGGATTCTGAGAATGGCAGCCAGCCGGCTGTTCGCGTAGAGAACCACACCGCTTCGGTCGAGTGTCGCGACGCCGTCGTTAATCGTTTCAACGAGAACGCGATACGGATGCTCGGCCCCCTGAAGCAGGAGGACTCGATCGCCGTCGGCTCCATCGGTTACGAGCGCGTCGATCTTGCCGCGGCGAATCGCCAGCACAATCTCCTGGGATTCTTTCGGGTCTACAAAGGGTTGAGGGGATGGCGGGCGCGGAGGCACAGCCTTTCGCCGGCGCTTGGTCCTGTGCGATTTCGTACGCTTCATACGCTCAAAATTTGTACCCGGGATTTCGCCGCGTGGATATCCGGCTTATACTGTAGAGTTAATAGGCACGGGCTGCCGCTCAGGGATGCTTGTGCTAGCGCCCGTTTTTGCCTTTGGTGCTACCGGCAGGCCGTTTGTCTGGCTTCCCATCCCGAATATCCAGGCCCACAACCACCCGTTCAGTATCCGACAAGTCCCCTATAATCTTGCGAATAGGAACGGGCAAACTTCGCACCAGTGTGGGAATAGCCAAAATTTGGTGGTCCCGGGCTAGAGCGGGACTCTTTGCCAGATCGACCACCTCGAGGCGATAGCGCGACCCCAGGTCCTCGCCACAAATCTTCTTCAGATTGGAGATTGCTGCCAGCGACCTCGGTGTTTGGCCGGCCACATAAAGCCGCAGGTCTATGATTTCAGCTGAAGCGCTATCTTTCTTGGAGTTGGTTTTTGCAGCCATCCTCGCTCCTCCCGACGAACTGTTCAGTTCGCCCTACGGCTTCTCGCCATTCCGTCACGGTCGAGTTTTAGTTCCTCTAACCGCTGCTCTTCCTGATTGCGTACCTGCTCGGCCTCCTGTTCCACAGAAGCGAATTCCGCCTGGAGTGCAGCTATCTGCGCTTGCAAAGCCAGCCGTTTCTGGTCGATCTCTTGCCGCTTGCGCTGAGTTTCCTGTTCCCTTAAACGTTCGGCGCTCTTTTCCTTGGCCTCCTGGGCAAGCCTCGCCGATCCCGTGAGCACACCGCCGGAGCCGATGTAGGCGGGAACCAGTCGAATGCCCTTGCTTGTCATCGTGAATTCCCGGAGTTGATTCGAATGGGCCATTCCGCGGGATTTCAGGACGTACAGGCAGCGGTTGCGTTCGCCGTTCAGCTCGATATCCCGCAGCAGAATCCATGTGTCCGTCAAGGAGGAGATCCCCACGTGGGTGCCTTCCAGGTTGTCCCCGCCGGACGTGAGGCTTACTAAAGCGCCGGTGATGCCCCTGTTCTTGAGCAGATCGATGAGACGCAAAAGCATGGAATGAACTTCTTTGTCGCTGCTCGCGCTGACGAGATTTGTGACCGGATCCACGATGACGCACGATGGTTTCAGCGTATCGATCAGCTTGTGGATTCGGAGCAGATGCATCTCCGTGCCGAATTGCGTGGGACGCCACGCCTCGTGGAAGAAAAGCCCCTTGCGGGCCCATTGGTCGAGGTCGATGCCGACCGACTTCATGTTTCGAGCGACCTGCTTGCTCGATTCCTCGAAATCGATGAAGAGGCAGCGCTCCCTCCGTCGGCATGTAGCATCGGCCAGCGAGGCGGCGAGGGTGGTCTTGCCACTGCCCGCCGTGCCGCTGAGCAGCACCGTCGAACCCCGAAAGTAGCCTTTGCCTTCGAGCATTTCGTCCAGGTCGGGAACTCCGGTCGGGACGCGTTCGTTCGATACCTGGTGGTCCAACAGAAGGGACGTGACCGGCAGAATGGACATGCCGCGCTCATCGATCAGGAAAGGATATTCGTCCGCCCCGTGCTTGGTGCCCCGATACTTCACGATGCGCAGACGGCGCGCGGAGATCTGATCTTTGATGCGATGATCCAGAAGGATCACGCAGTCGGAAACATATTCTTCGAGGCCCTGGCGCGTCAGCGTGCCATCGCCGCGTTCGGCGGTGACAATCGTGGTCAACTCCCGGTCCTTCAGCCAGCGGAACAGCCGGCGGAACTCAGCCCGCAGAACGCCCATGTTCGAGAAGCCGGAAAAGAGGGCTTCTACCGTGTCCAACATCACGCGCTTGGCGCCTATCGTCTCCACGGCATTCTGCAAGCGGATGAACAGGCCCTCGAGATCGTAGTCTCCGGTCTCCTGAATCTCGCTTGGATCCACGTAAACGTAATCGAGGTAGAGCTTCTTTTTGTCTGCAAGATCCTGAATGTCAAAGCCCAGCGAGGCCACGTTTCTGGCCATGTCCTCGGGAGTTTCCTCGAACGCCATCAACACGCCAGGTTCGTTAAATTCCACCGCTCCGCGAACGAGGAACTCGATTCCCAGCATGGTCTTGCCGCATCCCGGTCCACCGCAGACGATTGTGGTCCGGCCCTTAGGCAGGCCCCCGCTGGTAATTTCGTCAAGACCCGGAATGCCAGTGGGTGTTTTCTGCAGCGGCGTCAATTCGCGCGCGGACGGTTTCGCTTTTTTGGCCATAGTAGCGTTATGGAAAATGAACCAGCAGCATCTAAACAAACATGATCGCACAAAGCAAGCGGTTCGCGGCTAGTGCGCGGCGGGTTCGGAGGCGGGATGCATGCCGTGCTGCGGAACTTCGTGGACGCCCCGTGCCGGGGCCTCCTGGTAGAAGCGGAAGAGCTGATTCAGCGGACCCGCGCCTTTGCCGATGGCGTAGGACTTCTCGATCGCCTTGGTAACGTAGGCCTTTGCCAGAATCACGGCTTCGCGAAGCTGCTGGCCGCCGGCGAGTTGCGCGGCGATGGCGGAGGAAAACGTGCAGCCCGAGCCGTGCGTATTGGGGCTGCGGACATGGTCACCGCCGAAGACCTCGACCTCGGTTCCCTCGCATAGCACGTCGCTCGGCTTGTCGAGATGTCCGCCAGTTACGATCACCGCCCGTGCGCCCATTTCCAAAAGCTTTTTCCCCGCGGCTTTCATTCCCTGCAGGTCTCTTACTTCCAGGCCCGTTAGAAACTCCGCTTCGGGCATGTTCGGCGTAATCACGCTGGCACGCTTGAGGAGTTCGTCCCGAACGAATTTCAGGCCGGCGGCATCGAGCAAGTCCGCGTTGCCCGAGGTGGGACGCGAGACCGGATCCAGCACGATGTGCACAAACTTGTGCGCGTCGAGAAAATCGGCTACCACGGATGCATTCGCCCGGTTGGCCAGCATGCCGATTTTCACGCCCGCCAGCGCCACGTCATCGATCAGGGCATCGAGTTGGGCTCGCAGCGTCGCAGCGGGCGTCGCGTTCACGGCGCGCACGCCTTGCGTGGACTGCACGGTGATCGCGGTGACGGCCGCCACGCCGTAGCAGTTGTGCGCCGCAAAAGTTTTCAGGTCCGCGGCCACACCCGCGCCGCACGAGGGGTCGAATCCAGCGATGGTTAACAGAATAGGGGGAGTGCTGTTGGCGTGACTATTCAACTTCGCGTGCCCTCCGCGCTAGGCACAAATGCCGGGCACGCCGGTCTGGGCAGCGTGCATGCAGTAGGAAATGTACGCGGATGGATGCGGTATACGCAACTGTAAATTTCCCGTGGAGGAACTTCCCGGGCGAATGGGGCGTCGCTGATCAGGGGAACAGGCCGCGTGCCAGGGTCGCTTCCGCGACGCGCCCGACGGCCAGCACGTAGGTTCCCGTCCGCATGTGCGTGCGATGCTTGCGCGTGGTCTCGTACGCCTCCAGAAACGCGCGCCGCATCACCGACTCCAGCTTGGCGTTGACCTCGGCCTCCGACCAGAAGAAGCTCTGCAAATCCTGCACCCACTCGAAGTAGCTCACGGTGACGCCGCCGGCGTTGGTGAGGATATCCGGCAGCAGGGTGATGCCGCGGCGCGCCAGCACTTCGTCGGCGTGCGGCGTGGTGGGTCCGTTCGCCGCCTCCGCTATCAACTTCGCCTTGATCTGCTCCACGTTATTCAGGGTAATCACGTTCTCGAGCGCGGCCGGAATCAGGATGTCGCACTTCATCGTGAGCAAATCGTCGTTGGAGATGCGCGTGGTGCCCGGCATTCCAACCACCGTTCCGGACCGCTCCTTGTAACGCATCGCCTTGAGAGGATCGATGCCGCGCGGATTGGTGACGCCTCCCCGGGAATCGCTGATGGCCACGATGCGCGCCTTCTTTTCCGCAAAAAGCTTGGCAATCAGCGACCCCGCATTGCCGAATCCCTGGATGGCGATGCTCGCGCCGCGCAGCGGTATCTTTTTAATCTTGCAGGCCTCTTCCACCACCACGAGCACTCCGCGCGCAGTGGCTTCCTTGCGCCCTTCGGAACCTCCAAGCGACACGGGCTTGCCGGTCACGACGCCGAGCGTGGAGTAGCCCTTCGTCATGGAGTAGGTGTCCATGATCCAGGCCATGGTCTGCGAGTCGGTATAAACGTCGGGCGCGGGAATGTCCTGCTCGGGGCCGATTACGGGCAAAATTTCCGAGGCGTAGCGGCGCGTCATGCGCTCGAGTTCGGGCTTGCTCATGCGCTTGGGATCGCAGATCACACCGCCTTTGCCGCCTCCAAAGGGAATGTTCACCGCAGCCGTCTTCCAGGTCATCCACGTGGCGAGAGCCTTCACTTCGTCGAGTGTGACGTTGGGATGGTAGCGAATGCCGCCCTTCGCCGGGCCGCGCGCGACGTTGTGCTGCACGCGATAGCCAGTGAAAACCTTGATCTGGCCGTTGTCCATCTTGGTGGGAATCGACACTTCGAGCATCCGCTTCGGCGTGCGGAGGATCTGGCGCACTCCCTGGTCGAGCTTGAGGTATTCCGCGGCAAGGTCGAATTGGATCTGCGCGATGCGATAGGGGTTTAAATCTTCGCGCGGCGCAATCCGCGGAATCGGCTGCGGAGTGGGCTTGGGAGCCGTGGCCATCGTTGCTTTCCTCCTG
>JBEKTG010000292.1:0-5006 GCA_049516275.1 Candidatus Acidiferrales bacterium | reverse complement strand
ATGACTGGATCTTCGAGGGCAGCTACGCCACCCGGATTTTGAAGGAGCAATTCCGCGTGGCCGGACTCGACGGGTTTGGGCTGACCGAACACGCCCTGGCTACGGCAGCGGCGGGCGCCCTGGTGCATTACCTGCGCGACACATCGGCTATCGGCGCGCGCACGCTGGAAGACACCGCTGCCGTCCCGTCGATGCGGCCGGCCGGCGCGGGCCTCGAGCACCTCGACCGTATCTCTTATTACGAGCAGCAGGACGCGATGATCCTCGATCAGGTCACCGTCCGGAATCTGGAGCTTGTAGAACCGGCCACCGGCGACGACGCCTCGGCCACGCTACTGCGCGCCATCGATGAAACCGCAACCGGCATGGGAGCGCGATTGCTGCGGGCGTGGGTGCTGCGGCCTGAGATTTTGCTGGCCGAGATCGAAGCCCGCCTCGAGGCCGTAGCGGAGTTGAAGGCGCAAACCGTCGCGCGGGAGGAGCTTCGCAAGGAACTCGAGGGCATTCTCGATTTAGAGCGGCTGACGAGCCGTGTCACTTTGGGAACCGTAACGCCGCGGGATTTGCTGGCACTGCGCGGATCGCTCGACAGAATTCCGCGATTGCATGAGTTGATCAATGGCGTGAGGACAGCAGGAGCGACCGCTTCCGCGAGCGAAACCAGCCAAGCCGCACTCGTTGCCGTGGTGCCGCGGCGATTGGAAGCGCTGCGCGAGAGCCTCGACGAATTGGCAGACGTTCGGGAACTGATCGCCCGAGCCATTGCGGACGACCCGCCGGCCATGCCGAACGAACCCGGCGTGATCCGGCGCGGCTTCCACGTCGAGCTGGACGAACTTCGTGACATCACCAAGCAGGGCCGCCAGATCATCGCCGCCATGGAAGAGCGCGAGCGCAAGCGGACCGGCATCGCGTCGCTCAAGATCCGCTACAACCAGGTTTTTGGCTACTACATCGAGATATCGAAGGCCAACCTTCATCTTGCGCCCGCCGATTACGAGCGGAAACAGACGCTCGTGAATGCGGAGCGCTTCACCTCGGGGGAACTCAAGGAGCACGAGCGCAAGGTGCTCACGGCCGAGGAGCGCGTGATTGAAATCGAGCGGCGACTTTATGGAGAAATCCGCGAAACGATCGCGCGCGAAGCCGCGCGATTGCGAAGGACAGCGACCGCGATTGCCCAGCTCGACGTGCTGGTGAATTTTGCCCGCATCGCGGCGACGCGAAATTACACGCGGCCCGCGTTTACTCAGGACGCCATCGGCCGCGCTCCCAAAAACCAGACTGGCACCGGGATCCCGACGCGCGGCATCCTGCTGATTGCAGGCGGCCGCCATCCCGTAATCGAAAAGCTCCTCGAAGAGCGGGGCGAGCGCTTCGTTCCCAACGATTTGTATCTGGACGACGAATCGCAGTTCCTGCTGCTCATCACCGGCCCGAACATGGGCGGCAAATCGACGTACCTACGCCAAACCGCGCTGATTTCCATTCTCGCGCAGATGGGATCGTTCGTGCCCGCCGCGCAAGCGAAGCTGCCGCTGCTCGACCGCATTTTTACGCGTATTGGAGCGTCGGACAACCTCGCGCGAGGCCGATCCACGTTCCTGGTCGAAATGAGCGAAGTAGCCGCAATCCTGAACACCGCAACTGCCGCCAGCCTCGTGCTGCTCGATGAAGTGGGCCGTGGAACGGCCACCTTCGACGGGCTGTCCATCGCGAGGGCGGTAGTCGAATCGCTGCACGGAGGCGCCCGGCCCCGGACGCTCTTTGCCACGCACTACCACGAACTCACCGAACTCGAGCAGTTGCTGCCCGGCGTGAAGAACGTACACGTATCGGTTCACGAAGCGGGTAACGAAATCGTGTTTCTCAGACGCGTGGAGCCCGGCAGCGCGGACAAAAGTTACGGGATCGAAGTGGCGCGGCTCGCCGGACTGCCCCATGAGGTGATCGTGCGGGCGAGGGAGATTCTTCGCCGCCACGAACAGAGCGAAGAAAAACTCAGCGTGGAGCTTTCGCCCGGCGCCGCTCCGGCCGCGCAGCAGGCGAGCTTCACCGCGATCGACGAATCCGTGCTAGAAGCTTTGCGAAAAGCGGATCTGAACGAACTCACGCCACTCGAAGCGCTCAACCTGCTGGCGGCGCTGCAAAAACAGCTCTCATGAATACACCCGCGAAAGAAATGCTGGTGCTGGGAATGATGTCTGGAACATCGGCCGACGGCATCGACACGGCCATTGTCCGCATCTCCGGCGCGCCGCCCGCCATCCAGTTAAAATTCGAGGCCCATCATCACGTTGGGTTCAGCCCGCTGGTTCGCGAGTCCATTCTTCGCCTGGCCAATGGCGCGCCGACGACCACGGCCGAAATCAGCCGCCTCGACTTCGTCCTCGGCGAAGAATACGCGAGGGCTGCGATAGCGGCGTGCAAGGCTTCGGGCATCCTGATGTCGACAATCGATCTGATTGGCTCGCACGGGCAGACGGTGTTCCACCAGGGCGCCCCGGCGCGGCTGGTGGGCGCGTGGCGAGTCGCCTCCACGTTGCAAATTGGAGAAGCCAGCGTGATTGCGGAGCGCACCGGCGTTCCCACAATCGCCAATTTTCGAACCGCCGATATCGCCGCCGGAGGCCACGGCGCCCCGCTCGTGCCCTTTGTCGATTACCTGCGTTACCGGGACGAGCAGCGCGGCCGCGTCGCTCTCAATATCGGAGGCATCGCGAATGTGACGGTGATTCCGGCGGGCGCGAGTCCGTCGGACGTGTTCGCCTTCGACACAGGCCCGGGAAACATGATCGTGGACGCCCTGGTGCAGGGGATCACGCGTGGCCGAGCCAAGTACGACCGCGGCGCCCGGATCGCGCTAAGCGGGAGGACGATTCAGGACCTGCTGGCGCGGATGATGCGGGAGCCCTACCTGCGAAAGCGTCCGCCGAAGACGGCAGGTCGTGAGCAGTTTGGCAAAGCCTATGTGGAACAGTTGATGGTGTGGGGGAAGAAGCATCACGCCGTGCCGGCGGATTTGGTGCGCACGGCCACGGTGTTCACTTCCCTCTCGATTGCCGACGCATTCCGCCGGCTGATTCTGCCTCGCGCCAGCGTGGATGAACTGATCGTCGCCGGGGGCGGCGCCAACAATCCCTTGATGATGGCGCAGCTGGCCGCTTCGGTTCCGGGGATTGAGATCATACCCTCGAGCCGCTTCGGCGTTCCGGCAGAAGCGAAAGAGGCCTTCGACTTCGCGGTGCTGGCCTACGAGGCGTTCCATGGACGTCCCAACAACCTGCCCTCAGCAACAGGAGCACGACACCCGGCAGTTCTGGGCAAGCTGCACTATGGACGCGTGAAGTAAGGTTGGTTCGAATCAGGCTTCGAAAACGCTGTGGATCTCGATATCGGGCAGAGCGCCTTCGCGGACAATCGTCCACTCGTCGCCATTGATGCGCACGATGGTCGAGGCAAGGGTGCCGCCGGTATCCCCGGCATCGAGGACGAGCGCGAGGCTCTTCCCCAGCTGCTGAGTAATCTGCTCGGCGTTGGTGCAGGACGCGTGACCCGATAAATTGGCACTCGTGCCGGTGATCGGGCCTCCCACCGCCTCAATCAACGCCGTGGCGATGCGCGAATCCGCCCAGCGAAGCGCAACGCGACCGCTATTGCCGGTGACTTTCAAGGGCAATCGGTGCGTCGCCTCCACCACCAGGGTCAGCGGACCCGGCCAGAACTTCGTCGCCAGGGTGAGAAAAGCGTCCGGGACGTCCCGCATGAGCGTAACTGCCTGCTCCACGGAGTTGACCAGGATGGGAAGGGCCTTGTTCTCCGCGCGGCCCTTTACCTGGAAAACGCGCTCGATGGCGGCCAGGTTGAAGGGATCGGTGGAAAGGCCATAAAAGGTGTCTGTGGGAATGGCGATGACACGTCCGCGCTTGATGAAGTTTGCGGCGTAGTCGATTACGTTGCGCTCAGGCGCATCTGGTGAAACTTTAAGGACTTCTAGCGGCAATGTTCACTCACGGCGGGCTGCGCCTTGTCTACTCTGGCAAGCTATCACAGGCCGAGGCGGTGTGCAAGATGCAGCAACGAAAGGACGTAAGCGGGATATAAACTCACACTGCGAGGCGAACCCGCAAGAAGTTGTCCTGTCGACAATATGATCGGGGTTGTTTACGGCAGATAGGCGGTTTGCTACGCTTGCGCATGGCCCAACGATTCGCCAAGCCTCGCGCGTATTCCCCTTCTTATGTTCGACCTGACTCAGGGCCTAACTCGGGACCTAACTCAGGAGAGGAGCAGCCGTCGAACCTGATTACCAGCAAAGACAATAAGTGGCTCAAATTGTTCCGGGCAGCCTTGCGTGGAACGGGACCCTCCGGGGATGAACTGATTGGAGTGGAAGGACCCAAGCTCGTGGAAGAAGCCATCCGCTCGGGATTGGAGGCGCACGCCTTACTCGTGAGCTTTACCGGCGAGCGGGAGATGGAGAAAATCCTTCGGGCGGCGAGCCAGAGCGAAGCCGGAATCTCCCGCGACCGCATCCTTAAGACAAGCGACAAGATGTTTGACAGCGTGGCTGGAACGGAAACCCCGCAGGGGGTGGCGGCGCTGTTCCGCCAGCCGGTCTGGGGGTTTGAGGATGTGCTGCGAGGGGACACTCCGCTGATAGTAGTGTTGGCGGGGATTCAGGACCCCGGCAATCTCGGTACGATCCTGCGCTCGGCGGAGGCTTTCGGGGCAACCGGCGCGGTCACCACGCGGGGAACGGCCGATCCGTGGTCTCCCAAGGCCATCCGTGCGTCCGCCGGTTCGGCTTTGCGGCTGCCCATCGTGCGCGGAATTGCGCCGCCGATTTTGCTCGCCCAGCTCAAAATGCATCAAATAAAAGTTGTCGCCGCGAGTTCGCGGTCCGGTAAAGACAGCGCAGGAGGCCCGGACGATCTTCGCTCTGCGCTTCGCGGTCCAACGGCGCTGTTCATAGGCGCGGAAGGCGCGGGGCTGCCGGCGGAGGT
>JBEKTG010000291.1:0-5008 GCA_049516275.1 Candidatus Acidiferrales bacterium | reverse complement strand
AATCACTGCAACGCCGCCAATCGGGAGATTGGCGTTCCCGGGGCAAAGAGCGCCATTCGGGAGAATGGCGCTCCCCGGAGGGGCATCCCAACTGCGCCCCCTCCGCACCTTGCCCTGGCGCCTTTCCCTTGCATCTTGCCCTTCAGGGCACTCTTTTACGTCTCATTCACGGGCTGTAAATATGTCTGCGCTATAATGGAATGACGATGCCGGGATTTCTGACCAGCCTGCTGCAATCGCTGCGCGACCGCCGTGGCACCGACATGCGCTACCTGTGCCGCCACCTGCTCTCCGAACGCGGCGAAGCTTCGCAAACCGCCCTCGCACAGGAAATCATCAATACGTACACGAAAATGAACCCGGCGCAGCGCGTGAGCTTCTTCGAGATGCTGTGCCGTGAATTTTCGCCCGACGAGGCGACCGTGCTGCGCGCCGCTGCCGCCTACGAGCGGAATCCGGGGACGAAAACCCTTGCGGCCCTTTCGGCGGCGGTGGAAGCACCGCGGCAGGAACTCATCCGCCGCATCAACACCGCGCCGGGCGGCACGGAAACGCTCGTCACGATGCGCGAACATCTGCTCGATGCGTCCGGAAACGGGAAAAACTTCGAAGCGCTGGACGTGGACCTGCGGCATCTGTTCCGTTCCTGGTTCAACCGCGGCTTTCTGCGCCTCGAGCGCATCAGCTGGCAGACATCCGCGCTGATCCTCGAAAAGCTCATCCGCTACGAATCGGTACATGAAATCAACGGCTGGGCGGACCTGCGCCGAAGGCTCGAAGCCGACCGCAGATGCTTCGCGTTTTTCCATCCGGCTCTCGCCAGCGAGCCCATCATTTTCGTGGAGGTGGCGCTCTCGCAGGGGCTAACCGGCGAACTCGAACCGCTGCTCGATATCCACGCGCCCGTCCTCGAATCCGACAAAGCCGACACCGCCATTTTTTATTCCATCAACAACTGCCTGAAAGGTTTGCGGAACGTTCCTTTCGGCAATTTCCTGATCAAGCAGGTGGTGGCGGAACTGGCCGCCGAATTTCCGAATATCAAAACTTACAGCACGCTTTCACCGCTCCCGCGGTTCTCGCAGGCTTTGCGCGATACAGAGAGCCCGCAGGGTTTTACGCGCGAACGCCTGTCGCGCCTGCTGGCCGAATACGCGCCCGACCTTACGGCAGCCGCCAAGCGCCGCGATCCCGTGGAAGCATTCTTTTTTCTGCTGGAAAAGCCCTTGTCCTACCGCGAGGTTCTTTCCGCGCCGCTGCAGCGCGTGGCCCTCGCGTATCTCACCAAGGCGCGCAAAGACGGAAAGCTTTACGATCCGGTGGCCACGTTTCATCTCTCGAACGGCGCGCGCTTGGAAAGAATTATTCCCGCCGGGAATGTGCGGCCCTATGGGCTGGAGGCTTCGTTCGGCGTGACCGTGAATTACCGGTACGTGCCCGCGGAGCTAGAGGAGAATCACGAGCGATTTGTGCGCGGGCAGATTCGCGTTTCTGCTGCGCTGCTCCGGGAGCACAGAAAAGTGGCTGAGGCTTGGGATGGGACGTCCGGCGACGCTTCCGTGGCCGAGTCCGATGAGATCAGCCGCGTGGCTTCGTAAGGCAAGACCGCGAACGTGGTCTTCAGCTCTTTTTTGTTTTTGCGGCACCGGACTTCTTGAAATGGCCCAGGCGCTCCAGAACCGCGCCCACTACTAGCGGAAGCGCCACCGTGGCGTCGTCGAGAACTTCGGCGAAGCGGCCGCCCTCTTCTTCCGGAATGAATTTTCCCCACGAAACAGCTTCCGTATACGTGCTGCCGGACAGACCGCCCCAGTTTACCGGCTCCGGGCAGATGCGGACTCCGTAGCTGTAGCGCTTCAGAGGGACCTTTTCGTATCCGCGCCGGGCCAGAAGCTCGGCGTAGACGCCGAATTGCTGCGCCCAATTTCGCGGGACGCCGCCGCCGATGGTGAAAATCCCCATGCGATTGGTGTTGAGCATCGTCGCGGCGTAGTGCTCGAAATCCTCGTAGGGATCGAAACGCAGAAGCGGCCTTCCCTGCTTCTTGCGCAGGCGCTTGTGCAGAGCGAAATCGATGCCCAACTCGGAATCGGTGAAGGCCGGCACAAACACCGGCACATTTTTTTCGGCGCACGTTTTCAAGATGCCGCGGCCTTTCGCGTGGCGGATCAAATACTCGCCGATGCGACGGTTGATCTTCCAGCTGCAGACGACATCCTCCGCGTCCCAGCCGTTCAGGATGTGCTGCATCACTTCTTCGACGGCGTCGAGATTCACTTCTGGCTCGAGCGAATCGTAGACGCGGTTGTAACCGGCCTCGAAAAGCTCGCGATCGTTCATGGCTGCGTTGTAGCGGAAGTGCGAGCGGCCGGTGGCTTCCACCAGGCCGTGGGCCATCAGGGCTCCGGTGGAAACGATGGCCTTCACGATGCCCGCCTCGACGAGGTCGCAAAAAACCAGGCCCATTTTGCCGACGGTCATGGCACCGGAAAGCGTCATCACCACGAGACAGTCTTTGTCCCGAGCCATGGCTTCGAGCACGTCCGCGGCGTCGCCGATCTGGCGGGCAGTGAAGGCGGTCTGGCCCATCGAGCGGACGAGATCGTCGATAGTGTGTACACGCGAAAGATCGAGCGGAAAAATGGGAGTGAGACGATCTTCGATCGGGTCGTGAAGGATTCTTCCGGTCACACCCTTTTTCTTCTTTGCCATTCCGCGTCCTCGCAGGTAATGTAATTCACTCGGCCAGCGCCAACACACGTGTTGCGCGTGTGCGAACTATTGATATTACAGAAGCCGAAGAAACGAAAGCGGTATTTCAAATTTCCCCGAAAGCATGAACCGACGATGACCCGATATACCCCCATGCCCCCCGATAATTTCGGCGGGCTTGCTGAGGAGGACTCGCTGTACGAGAAGGCCCGCGCCGTGATTTTTCCGGTGCCGCTCGAGCGCACTACGTCCTACGAACATGGAACGAGCAATGGCCCTGCGGCGATTTTGGCGGCCAGCCGCAACATGGAGCTTTACGACGACGAACTCGACGCGGAAATTTACAAGGAAGTGGGCATCGCGACCGTTCCGGCCATCGACACCATGGATGGCTCGCTCGAAGACGTGATCGCGGAAATTTTCAGCGCGCAATGCGGGTTTATCGACGATGGAAAGCTGCCGGTGGCGCTGGGAGGCGAGCATTCGCTCACGCCTCCGCTGGTGAAGGCGGTGGCGAAAAAATACAAGGACCTGAGCGTGCTGCAGATCGATGCGCACGCGGATTTGCGCGAGGCCTATCAGGGAAACGCCAACAGCCATGCCTGCGCGATGCGCCGCGTGGTGGAGATTTGCCCGGCTGTGCAGGTGGGGATTCGCTCGCTTTCGGTGGAAGAGGCCAACGATATTCCGCGGCTGAGGACCAAAATCTACTGGGCGAGGGAAATCGTTCACGCGCCCGTCGAGGGATGGATTGCGAAGGTGCTCGCCGATCTGAGCCATCACGTGTACCTGACGGTGGACCTCGACGGCTTCGATCCCTCCATCATACCGGCGACGGGAACGCCCGAACCCGGCGGCCTCAACTGGCATCAAGTAACATCGCTGATTCGCGCCGTGGCGACTCACAAGAAAATTGTGGGAATGGATTTCGTGGAGTTGCTGCCGCAGCCGGGCGATCACGCTTCGGATTTTCTTGCCGCCAAGCTGGTGTACAAGACGCTGGGATACATTTTCTGCAAGAAATAAAATCGACGAGGTATCGGTGATGACTCAAGCTTTTGTACTATCCGTTCTGGAGGAGCGGGACGTTTACGTCCACGTCAGCACGCCGGGCTTTATTTCCTGGATCGTGATCGGGTTGCTGGCGGGCTGGATTGCAGGCCATCTCACGCGGGGGCGCGGCTTCGGCTGCGTGGTCGATGTGGTCCTCGGATTGATTGGCGCTGTGGTGGGCGGATGGATTTTCACGCGCCTCGGAATTGTAGCGATGGGGTTCTGGGGGAGCCTGGCCGCGGCCACGGTGGGCGCGGTGCTTCTGGTGGCCATCGCGAGACTGTTCGCCGGCAGCAGGCCTTAGGAATCCATAAAGAGCCGGGGCAAAGGATGTTTGCGTCCGGATACAATTTTGGGCACGCCGCGGGATTATTGCGCAAGTGCAAGTAGCGCCTGCATGCGGCTGGTATATACTGGGGCTAATGCGTTCATATTCCGCAATGGGTAGCTGTCAATGACATCCAGAATTCTTTTGGCGGACGACCACGAAATTGTCCGCAGCGGCATGAAGAGCCTCCTCGACGCGCATCACCCCTGGGTCGTATGCGGCGAGGCGGAGAATGGGAAGCAGGCCGTCGAGAAAGTGATGGAGCTGAAGCCGGACATGGTGGTTCTGGACCTCAGCATGCCGGTGATGAACGGAATTGAAGCCGCCCGAGAAATCCGCAAAAAAGCCCCCGC
Source organism: Candidatus Acidiferrales bacterium (assembly GCA_049516275.1). GTDB lineage: Bacteria > Acidobacteriota > Terriglobia > Acidiferrales > UBA7541 > Palsa-295. The sequence continues at coordinate 562 of JBEKTG010000291.1, read as the reverse complement.
TACCAAGATTGTGATCTTCTCCATGCACGATTCTCCGCGCATCGCGGAGGAGGCTGTGCAGGCCGGCGCCGATGCCTACCTCGCCAAGACGGCGCATTTCAGCGAACTGGAAAGAGTGATTGGCTCGCTGCTGAACGGCGGGTCGGCACCTAAGGCTTAGGAAGTCGGCTGGCTTCGTATTCGTCCCCTAAAAGGCGTTGCCCGATTGCTATGACCTTGCTGGAATTGTGGCGCGGGGAGAGATCCTCGTCGCTTCGCTCTGTCGGGATGACAACGAAAGGCAACGGCGACGACAACGGCAAATGCGAGAAGGCATCGCTGTTAGGCGCCGATCCTGGCGTGAAACAAAGAGGGATCCGTCGTCGCTACGCTCATCAGGATGACAGCGGAAATGCGACGGCAAAGGCTAAAAGGGATTGCAACGAGAGGAGGAAGAGATAACCGCGGGGTTGCCGGGCGGAGTCGTCTGGCTCCGTCCGGCAATTTGTCTGAGGAGTAGATGCGCGGCCGTTAGGGCTCGATGATCTGGTTGCGCAGGGCGTAGCGCACCAAGTCGCTTACC
>JBEKTG010000290.1:0-5017 GCA_049516275.1 Candidatus Acidiferrales bacterium | reverse complement strand
TCGACAGTTTCCAAAATGGCTTTGCTCACGTCCGGCTCGATGCGGTTCAGAAGCTCCGCGGCAGTTTTCACTCCGCCGTAGGATCGCCGCACCTGGTCGCCAAGGCTCTGCACTTTTCGGTGCAGCACGAGCGAAATTTTTTCCGCCATTTCGGGCGAGAACTGCTGCATTTCGGCGAGGCGTTTCACGGTCTGCCCACGAAGTTTCTCGGGCAGCAGCACCAGGAGCGACCCGGCAGCCTTCACTCCGAGGTGCGCGAGGACCATGGCGATCGTCTGGGGATGCTCCGACTGAACGAATTTCACGAGCTGCTGCGGATCGGCCTTTTGCAGCGCGTCGAAATTTTTTCCGGTTTCCTGGCGGGCCCGCATCACCTGATCCAGAAGAATCTTTGCCGCCGGTTCGCCGAAGGCCCTGGACAGCATTTTCGCGGCGACCTCGGGACCTCCGGCCGCGAGCGATTGCTGCGTCATATAGAGCCGGTGATATTCGCGCAGAATGTCGTCCGCTAGTTTGGGGGGAACATTCTCGAGATTCGCGATTTGCTCGGTAAGCTGCTGAAGCTCGGAATCGTTCAGGTGCTTGTAGATTTCCGTGGCTGCATCGTCGCCGAGCAGGATCAAAAGTATCGCGGCTTTCTGCAGGCCAGTGGGGGCGTCCGCGGCTGGCATCAGCTTTCCTTCTCGTTGATCCAGTGGCGAACCAGCTGGCTGGCCGCCCCTGGCTCGCTTTTTACCTTCTCGACGAGGTGGCGCTTCATCTTGACGACACGCTCCACCTCGGAATTCGTTTCGTTCAGTTCGCGCTCGAGGTCAATGTCGCTTACCGGAGCGCTAGGTTGCCCCAACGCAGCACCCGGCGAACCCGCCGAACCGGCGAAGGCACTGGCGAATGCCGGCGAGCGGATTTGACCGGCAGGTTCCTGGAAAGACAGCAGTAACTGGTTTTTCACCGGGCGAAGAACGAGGAGATAGATCATGGCGAAGAGCGCCAGCAGCACCAGATAACGCGCCAGCCAAATCCATTTCTCGGTGACCACACGCACGCGCTCGGTAATGGGCAGCGCTTCGGGAGCTTCGTAAGGCGAATTGACGAAGGAAACGTTCTGGACAGAGAGAACGTCGCCCCGGGTAGCATCGAAACCAATCGCGGCCTGCGCCAGCGCTTCGATTTGTTTCATTTCATCCGGAGTGCGCTTGCGGCGGGTCTCCTGCATTTGGCCTTTGGCGTCCTTTTTTTGCTCGATGACGTCGTCCACGATCACTGCGGCCGCTAACTTCTCGATTCGCCCGGAAGGATCGATCCGGTGACGCAGCGTCTTGCTGACGGCGTAGGTGCGGCTTTCACTGCGTTGGCCTTCGGATTCGGTGGAAGAAAGAATCGGATTGGATGGATTGGCGGCCAGCGTGGCGGGCTTCGCATTCGCGGCCTGATTTGGCGGCGCGGTGGCGGGAGGCGTGGCAGGCTTTGCCGCGTTGGCCGGCGATCCGGGCGCCGGAGCCGAAGGAGTGTTGCTGGGAGTTCCCGGAATGCCGGCGGGAGGCGATCCGCCAAAATTTTCTTCCTGGACTTGCGAGCTTACGAGCGCGGTGGTGGCTGGATCGTAGGTTTCCTGCGTCGTGTCCCCCGAGCTTTGATCGTAGGCGACTGTTACACTGGCTTTGACGCGGTCCGGCCCTACTACGGGCGAGAGCGTTGAGACCAACTTCTCCGCCATGGCCGCTTCCAGCTCGACCGAAGCCTCCTGCCCCTTCACGCCGTCGCGCCCTTTGGCGACCAGGGGCGTGCGCCCGTCCGCGCCGATCAGGGTGACGTTTTCAGGCGAGAGATTGTCCACGGCGCTGGCTACCAGGTGGGTGACGGCGTTCGATTCATCGTCGCTGAGACCGCCGCCGCGAAGTTTCATCACCACGGCAGCCTTGGCGCCGCGTTCGCGGTCGGTGAAGAGAGAATCGTGGGGCAGCACGAGATGTACGCGCACCGACTGCACGTTGCCGAGGGTCTGAATGGTGCGCTCGAGTTCCCCTTCGAGGGCGCGCTGGTAATTCACCTGTTCGGAAAAATCACTGCCCGCCCAATTGGGCTTGTCGAAGATTTCAAACCCCAGGCGCCCGGTCTGCGGCATTCCTTCGGCGGCGAGCGCGAGGCGCGTCTTATCGATCTGGTCGGCCGGGACGCTAATGCTCGTGCCGTCGGTGGAAAGCTGGTAGGCGATATTCTTCGTCAGCAGGCTCTGCACCACCGCCTGCGCATCTTCGGGCGAAAGGCCGGAATAGAGCGGCTTGAAATCGGCGGACTCCGACAGCCGCACGAACAGCGCGATCACGCCAACCACGAGCGCGAGGCCCACGCCGATAAGGATCCTCTGGCGCCAGGAAAGGCCGCGCAGGAAGGCTTCGATCTGCTTGAGAACTTTTTCCACGTGTGCGCGGTGAATCACCTTTTAGGAAATCACTGCTGCCGTGCAAAACTCGCCTTGCAGAAGCCCGGCGAAGGTCAGAACGGTATCTGCGAAATTGTCTGGTAAGCCTGAATGATTTTGTTGCGCACCTGCATCATCAGCTGAAATGAGAGGTCGGCCTTCTCGACGGCGATCATGGCCGAATGCAGGTCCTGGCCGTTGCCTTGAAGAAGCGCGGTGACCTGGCTCTCGTAGTCGTTGGGCATGCCGCTGGCCTGGTTCATCATCGTGTCCAGCTTCTGAAAGAATTCCGAGTTGTCGCCGCCAGGGGTGGCGCTGGTGCCGGCGGTGGGCTGCGTGATTTCCGGAAGCGACGACGCGCCGCCCGGCAAGCTTTGGATCGGGTTTCCCATAGATGGCCTCTCTCAGCTGCGCGATCAGGAAAGTATCTCCAGCGCGGACGCGATCATGTTTTTGGTCGCGAGAACGGCGGAAATATTGGCCTGGTAGGAACGCGCCGCACCCACCAGGTTTACTTCCTCCTCGATGGGATTGATGGCCGGAGAAGACACGTAGCCTTTGTCGTCCGCATCGGGATGGCCGGGCTCGAAGCGGCGGATGGGCGGAGCGGCGTCGGGGACAACGCCGTCCACCTGAACCCCGCGCGCGCTGAAATCCACCATGGTGGCAAGCTGCTGGCCGAACGGCAGTCCGAAAGGCCGCTGCGACGCGAAAACGACGTGCTGCCGCTGGTAGGGACCGCCCTGAGGCGTGCGAGTGGTTTCCGCGTTGGCAAGGTTGCTGGCGAGAATTTCGGCCCGCTCGCGCTCGGCGAGAAGGGCGGTGCCGCTGATTGTGAGTACGCCAAAAAGGTTCATGATTCCTTCCCATCGTTGATCGCGCCGAGGAGACGGCGGAATTCGGCGCGGATCAATTCGATCGCGCCTTTGTATTGAAGTTGAGTCTGCGCGAGAAGCATGCCCTCGCGATCGAGGCTGACGTTGTTGCCATCGGGCCGCTCGATCAGGCCGTTCACGCGGCGGACCATCGGCCGCACGGGCTGCTCGAAATTGTTGAGGCTCGCCCAATCGAGTTCGCTTTGGAAGGCGACGTCGACGGAGCGATACCCCGGCGTGTCGATGTTCGCGACATTTCCGGCCACAAGCGTCTGGCGGAATGAAGCGAGGTCCAGATAGCGTTCGAGAAAAGCTGTGTACGACGTGTCCATCAGATTCATGCATACCTCCTGGGCGGCAGGCCGAATTCGCGAATTTTGTTGCGCATGGTGCGCGGGCAAATGCCGAGAACCCGGGCGGCGCGCGTGCGGTTACCTCCGTGGGCTTCGAGCGTCGATTCGAGAAGGCTGCGCTCCATCTCGCGCATGGTCGTCCCGGGGACGGACCGCAACAACTCCTTTGACCCGTTCGGGTCCTTCGGGGCCTTCAGAACCCTCGGCGCGTTCGACGGAGTGAAGCGTGCCGCCCGGGTGCAGCCACCGGCGTCAAAAACCTCCGGGCCAACCATTTCGCCCGGGTGCAGGGCGATCATGCAGCGAACAAAATTCTCAAGCTCGCGCACGTTTCCCGGCCAGGGATGCGCTTCGAGCCGGGACAAGAGCTCCGGCGAGAATTCCGGGGCAGCGGCGGGCGCGCGCGAGGCGTGCTTGCCGAGGAAGTGGTCGATCAGCGGCAGAATGTCGCCCGGGCGCTCGCGCAGGGGCGGAATCGTGAGCGGCACGACGTTCAAACGGTAAAAAAGATCGGCGCGGAATTTGCCTGCTTCCACCAGGGTGGAAAGCGGCTGGTTGGTGGTGGCAATCACGCGGACATCGACGCGCTGCGGCTTCGTATCGCCCAGCCGGTCGATTTCGCGTTCCTGGAGCGCGCGCAGGAGCTTCGGCTGCAGCTGCAGCGGGAGTTCGCCAACTTCATCCAGCAGCAGAGTGCCGGTGTGTGCCAGCTCGAACTTGCCGGGTTTTGACGCGAGGGCTCCAGTGAATGCTCCGCGGGCATGGCCGAAGAGTTCGCTTTCGAGAAGCGTATCGGGAAACGCTGCGCAATTGACGGCGACAAAAGGCCGGTGGGAGCGGTCGCTCGACTGGTGAATGAACCGCGCCAGCAATTCCTTTCCGGTTCCGCTTTCGGCGATTACCAGGACATCCATTTCGGTGGACGCAACCTGGCGGGCGCGCTCGATCACGCTTTGCAACGCTTCCGACTGCCCGATTAAATCGCTTTGCGGCGTTGTGGCGAGGGGCGTGGACGTACGAGCGAGCACGCGGCGCGCAGCTTCCTTCAGCTGGTCGAAGCAGACGGGCTTGACGAGGTAGTCGCAGGCACCGGCGCGAATCGCCTGGACGGCTTCGGGCACCGAGCCAAAGGCGGTGAGGAAAATCACGCCGGCGCGCGGCGCGACTTCACGGACCCCTCGCATCACGCCCAGGCCGTCGCCATCGGGCATGCGCATGTCGGTGACGACGAGCGAGCAGGGCGCGCGGCGGAATTTGACGAGCGCATCGTTTGCGCCGTAAGCGGTGGTGACGTCCCAGCCGTCGCGGCAGAAATGAGCCTCGAGCGCTTCGCGCATGGGCGCTTCGTCGTCGACTACGAGCACCTG
>JBEKTG010000289.1:0-5020 GCA_049516275.1 Candidatus Acidiferrales bacterium | reverse complement strand
GGCAATTCGAAGGTGATGGTGGTGCCGCGCGTCCAACCGGCGCTTTCGGCGAATACCCGGCCTCCATGAGCGCGGGCGATGGCGCGCACGATGAACAGTCCCAGGCCTGTCCCCTTCACCTGCGAGGACGATCGCCCCGGCACGCGGTAGAAGCGCTTGAATACGCGCTTCAGGGCGTGGGCGGGAATACCCACGCCGCGATCGCGGACCCGCAGCACCACGCGCTTCTCGTCGGGCGTTTCCACGCGGACGGAAATATCCACCTTGTCTCCCGAATACTTGATGGCGTTGTCGAGGATATTCGACACCGCCGTGCGCAGCTCGGCGGGGTCAGCCTCCACCGTGGCTCCCGATCCATTGAGCGGCCCCTGATACTGCAGAGCGGAGGGATCGAGGTGATGACGCGTGCGGGCCAGTTCCATGCACTCGCGAACGAGGCTGCTGAAGTCCGTCTGGGCGCGGTGCAGAGTGCCGCGCTTGTATCCCACTTCCCCGGCCTTCAGGACCTGCTCGACGGTCCCGATCAGGCGGTCGGCATCTTCGAGCATCAGCTGGTAGAACTGCTGCCGCTGGCGTTCGTCGACTTCACGGCGCTGCAGCGTTTCAAGATAGAGGCGGATCGACGCGATGGGCGTCTTGAGTTCGTGGGTGACGGCGTTGATGAAGCTGTCGTGCTGCTCGTTACGGCGAATCTCGCGCACCAGGAAGCCCGTATTGAGGATCATGCCGAGAATGATCGCCGCGAAGAAAATGACGCCGAGAACTAGAAGAACGTCTTTACGCCAGTTCAGAATGATCCAGCTGATGTTCAGCGTGAGCGCCAAAGCGACCAGGCAGACGCCCAGAACGATAAAGAAAGCGATCTTCTTCCGCCGGCTCGTGATGCGCATGGCTATTTACGACGATTGTACAGCGGACGCCGGGCCTCAGGGGTTAAAACCCCTTGGCCTGCGGGGCTTTTTTGGCACGGCTGGAAGCCGTGCCCTGACGAATTCGATTTATGGGATGGATTCTATGCGGAGACCAAATCGGTGGCGGATTCCGGCGCGACGATCGAGGTAGCATCCTCTTCCGGCGCCGACTGCGGCTTCAGGTTGGAAAGATTCACGGCGTAGACCTGCTTCGCGAGTCCGAGCTTTTGCAGGACCCAGATCCCGTACCAGTTCAGATCGATCTCATACCATGCCAGTCCGTGCCGCGAAGACGTCGGGTGGGCGTGATGATTGTTGTGCCAGCCCTCGCCCCAGGTAAACATGGCCACCCACCAGCTGTTTGTCGAGAGGTCGCGAGTGGCAAAACGCCGCGAACCCCACGAATGCGTGGCCGAGTTGACCAGCCAGGTGGAATGCAGGCCCAGGACCGTCCGGAAGAAAATTCCCCACAGCACATACTGAATGCCGCCAAACGCGAGAAGGATGAGGCCGACCACAATCATCGGAACGTAGTGGAATTTGGTGATCCAGACATGAAACTTGTCCTTGGCGAGGTCGGGCACGTAGCGCGAGAGTGTCGACGTATCGTGGTGCATCGACTTGCCCATCAGAATCCAGCCCATATGGGCCCACCACTTGCCGTCGATGGGAGAGTGGGGGTCGCCCTCTTTGTCGGAATACTGGTGATGAATGCGGTGCGTGGCTACCCAGAATATGGGGCCGCCTTCAAGCGCCAGGGTGGCGCAAAAGGTCAAGAAGTACTCCACCCATTTGGGCGTCTTGTAGCCGCGGTGCGTGAGCAGGCGGTGGTATCCCATGCCGATCCCGAGGCTTCCGGCGACCCAGTACAGGAAGAGGCCCAGCAGAAACGGCTTCCAGCTGAAAAAGAAGAGCGCGGCCAGCGCCCCTGCGTGAAACGCAAACATGGCGATGGCGGTGACCCAATTAATCTCGTTCTCGCCCGCAGGCTTCTTCCCTAAATCGTCAATCTGCATTGACATGTCGCCTCTTGAAAGGGATTGGATACCCGATTAGTTGTGCGATTTGCTTGGAGGATAGTAGCAGTTCTCAGGCGGGGTTTTTGTAATAGTTGTGTAATACCAAAGCTATTGCCCTGTATGAGTTAGCGGGTGTCGCCAGGCGGCGCCGAGGTGTCGCAGGACACAAAAGGGTACTTCAACGCTGGATTTGAACGAGTTCCGCTTCCTGGGCGGGAAGGGACCTGCTTGCAGCGTCCCGATCCCAGCGCGGTGGGGTCGTCGATCTGGCCCGGAGGCGGTTCATCAGCCGACCGACACCGATGGAACCCCGGACCAAGTGGCCAACCTCGAGCAGGCCGGCGAGATTGATGCCCTTGATCCAATGCAGGCCGCTGCTGATGGCGCAGCCGCACTGGGAGCAATCGGGCTTCCCACCGAAGACGCAGGGTTCGACGCGGGTGCTCAGGTCGGCGGAATAATTCGCCGACATCTTCGAGAAAACGCACTCGTCCGGGCTCTTTGGTGGCGCGACGATCGCTCCGGCGATGCCCTTATTCATCAATAGCTTGGGATATTTCGATGCAAGCTTCGGCAATTCCTCGGCGAGCTGCACGCGGTCGGCGGCTGTGAGCGTTTCGGGGCTGGACTCCCCTATCTGGGGCGTGTAGACGCTCACCCAGATGCGGTTCACCTCAGGGCGGTCGTTCCAGAACGAAACGTATTCTTCAAAATAGCCAGGGCGCTGCAGCATCGGGCGCGTGATTACCCAGTGGATGTTTACCTCGCGCCCCTCGATGTTCTTGAGGATTCGGACGTAGGTCGCAGGCTTCCGCCGGATGTCGTGGTCTTCGGGAAGCCCGTCTACGGAGATCGCTATGCGGACCCGTGAGAGGCTCATCCATTCCATGGGGATCGGAATCACGCCGCTGGTAACGACCAGCGTAAATATGCCCGAGGCACTCAGCACGGGAAGGATCTGGCTCAATTCCCGGTGGCGCACCATCGGCTCGCCCCCGACGAGAGAGACGTGGAGCGGCTTATGTTTTTCAACTACGTCGAGAATGCCGCGAACGAGTGTCTCGCCTCGGAAATCGCTCAACTCCCGCAGAGTGGCGCCTCCGCCAAGATGGTCGGAGCCATAGGCGTAGCATCCCGGGCAGCTGAGCGGGCATTCCCGGGTGATTTCAATCGAAAGGAAGGGGACATTACCGCGCAGAATGCTGCCCCACCCCGCGACAATTTCTCTGGTGGTCAAACTCGCGGTTGGGGCGACATCTGGCTGGGAGTTTTGAGCCTTCTTCGGCATGCAGTATTTTGGATGCAGAGGGGCAATAAGGGGCTGCATAGATTCTGAGGGGTTTTCGTTTCAATCAACAGCGGAGGGATGCGGACGTTCCGACTGGTGTGGGATAGAGAATCAGATGGAAATGGAACTACTTCAAGTATTTCTTCAGAAAGGCGACGCTTCGAGCCCAGGCATCGGCTGCGGCGTCGGGCTGGTAGTTCTGGGGATCGGCGGGATTCTCGAAACCGTGTCTGGCGCCATCGTATATTTTTAGGTCGACGCGCCGGGACAGATTCTTCATCGTTTTTTCGAACGACTGGACGTCGCTGGGAAGGACGCCGTGATCCAGGGCGGCAAAATTTCCAAGTACGGGCGAGAAAATCACCTGAATGTCATTGGGATCGGTGGGAAGCGCACCGTAATTCACCACGCAAGCGCCCAGGCGCGGCTGCGTCATCGCCAGCTTCAGCGCGTATGCCCCACCCATGTCCCAACCGATCACGCCGATGTGGTCCCTGTCGACATCGTTGCGGGTCATCAGATAATCGTAGGCCGCCTGCACGTCCCGGACGGCTACATCCTCTTTGAGCGCCATCCTCAGCTCGAGCGCTCCGGGGGCATCGGTGGCCACGTGGCCGCCGTATAAATCCACGGCGAGGGTGAGAAAGCCTTCCTGGGCGAGCTTCTGCGATTGATCCTTGATCCAATCGTTCAGCCCCCACCATGCGTGAAGTACAATCACGGCGGGATGGCGCGCGGTTCCCGACGGCTTCGTAAGCAGAGCCCCGACGGTGTCCTTCGTGTCCTTGCCTGCGGGAAACTGCACCGACTCGGTCTTGAGGGCATCGTCCGCCTTCACCTGGGCGGCGAAGGCGAGCTCCAGCAAACACACGGCAAGGATTGAAAAGAAAGCTTTCCGATGAAACTTCATTTCTGCGATTCTCCTGCCATTGTTGAGATGGCGCCGCGGCCTTCTATGATGCCCGCTCCACCTGCACGGCTGTGCCGTAGGCAATCACTTCCGTAACGCCCTGCATCACTTCGGTGGCATCGTAGCGCATGCCGATCACGGCGTTGGCGCCGCGGGCCACTGCGTGCTCCAGCATCAGATCGAGGGCCTGCTCGCGCGTCTTCTCGCACATGCTTTCAAAAAGGGTGATGTTGCCGCCCACAATCGTTTCCAGGGACGCGCCGAGCGTCCCGAGAATGCTGCGCGAACGCACCGTGACTCCGCGCACGAGCCCGAGGTTCTTCGAAATGCGGTAGCCCGGCAGTTCGAAGGCGGTGGTCACCATTTCTGCGTTCACCTGACGTTCATCCATACTCCCGGCTACACGTGTAACCCGAGCTTCCCTGTTGCGATGCGATTTTCGGCTGCCCCGCTGCCCCCGCAGCAGAGTTGCCGGGCAGCATACCACACAAGCAGGCGCTGCCAGTGGAGGCAAGGTGAAGTCAATTGTGGGCGCGCTCAGCCGTCGAATTCGGCCGTGGCGCCTGCAGGCGGTGCAGCGCCCAGCGTGCGTGCTCTGCGAGGACAGCATCTTCGTTGGCGGCGAGACTTTCCAACACTCGCAGCACGCGCCCATATTCTTCGGAATCGCGGGCGATGGGCGAATTTCCCAGCGCGACACATGCGTTGCGCACCAGGCCGCGCCACTTCGCCCGCTTCACCGCACTCTTGCGGAATGTTGCGCTGAATTTCTGCTGGGTGAGCGAGGCCAGCCATTCGAGTGCGGGCGCGAAAAGCGAAGGACTGGGACCCTTTTCCGGCTCATTTGTTGCGGATGCTTCGATCGGTAGCGGCCGGGGCTGGAACGGGGGCA
>JBEKTG010000288.1:0-5048 GCA_049516275.1 Candidatus Acidiferrales bacterium | reverse complement strand
GTCGCGGATGCGCCGGCGGTCGGTCTCGAGTTTCTGCTCGCCGGGTCCGCGGGTGCCGATGCCGCCGCCGAGTCGGGAGAGTTCCTGTCCGCGGCCGGTGAGCCGGGGCAGCAGGTAATTCAATTGCGCGAGTTCCACCTGGAGCTGGCCTTCGCGGGTGCGCGCGTGTGTGGCGAAAATATCCAGGATCAGCTGGGTGCGGTCGATCACGCGACAGTCCGTCCCTTTTTCCATGTTGCGAAGCTGGACGGGGGTGAGGTCATGGTCGACGATCACGAGTGGCACTTTCCGCGCGTGCGCTTCGGCGCGGATTTCTTCGAGCTTGCCGCGGCCAACCAGAGTGGCGGGATCGAGCGCGTCGCGGACCTGCAGAAGCGTGCCGCCGATGGCGGCGCCCGCGCTGTACGCTAATTCTTCGAGCTCCGCGAGCGACTCGCGCGCTGCGACGGGAGGCTCGGGATTCTGTCCGCGGGAATGTTTTTTCAGGCTCACGCCCACCAACAAGACGCGCTCGCGCCGATCCAAAGGCTGCGAAGTCTTCATTCGAGTGGCAAGCTTGGCCGGGAGGTCGGTCGAGGGGATGCGTTCATGAACAAGCCCATTATACGCCGAATAACCACCCCGTGCGAATTAGCGGGGCGGCGGCTGGGCGGATATTGCAACGCGGGCTAGAGTTTCTTCCGGAGGTATTCGAAGACTACGTAGCCGATCAGACCTGAAACGACGGCGACATCGAAATTGGTCGACGTAAAAATATCTTTGATGGCAAAAAGGAATGTTTTGCCGCCGCGATTCGCGCGAGTGAACTCGCCCATCAGGAGATTGGAATAGAACAGAAAGATGATGAAGCCGACCTCGATCATCGCTCGCCAAAATGGTGCTAGTTTGTGAGGTTTTCTCGAGTTGTCGGACATTCAGCCTGGTTTCACTTTCTCACTTCGACATATAGGTCTTGCTGAAATTGTTTCGGGTGTTGGTTACGGTGTAGTGGCCGTCGGGCTTTACCGTTAGCTGAATCCAGTTGCCTTTGCAGTGCTCGGTGTCGTCTAGGCTGGCTATGAACTTTTCGTCGGCCTGGTAGCTTTTGTCGACCTTCAGGGCCAGGTGACCCTGCCAGAGGTCTTCGAGGCCGGGCGATTTTTTGACGATTTCGAAGGTGGATTGATCGCCGCGGGTGGGGCCGTTGTTCATTACGGCGACCGTCGGGTGGAGCGCATAGACGAGTTGCGGAGAGCCGGAACGGTCTGTGCCGTGGTGGGTGGTCTGGTAGACATCGATATGGCCGAGCATGTTGGTGGGGCAGGCCAGCAATTGCTCCTGGTACCACGGAAAATCGCCCAGATCGACGAAACGGAACTTGCCGTATTTCAGCAGAATGCCTACGCTCGCGCTGTTTTCGGGGTCGCGATCGGCGGGCTTTAGAGGGGCGTCCTTGCAGAGGGCTTCGTTGGGGCCGCCGCCGTTGATCGGCTTGGTGATGGTTTCGCCGGCGGCGGAAACCACGGTGATGTTGACGCCCTTGAGCGGAAGGTTATCGCCGGGATGCATGGTGGTGCGGTGGTCATCGGCGACGGCCTTATAGGCATTCCAACCCTTCATCATGTTGGGCTTTTCGGTCTCGAAGGTGAGGTCGCCGTGGTCAAGAAAATGGTCGATCTCGATCATTTTCGAGAGGGCCGGGAGTCCGCCGACGTGATCGCCGTGGTAGTGCGTGATGAGGACGTAATCGAGCTTCTTGAGGTGGGCGACTTTGGTCGCCATGTCGTAGATGCGCTGGACTTCCTCCTGCACGGGAATACCGGTGTCCACAAGCAGGGATTCGCCGGACGGCGCCACGATGAGCGTGGAGGCGCCACCTTCCATATCGATCCAATAAACATGGAGATCCTTGGACTCCGCCGCCGGTTTAGGTGCTGGGCTGGCCGAAAGGGAACTACAGAGCAGCAGGGCCGCCGCCAGCGCACAGACGTTCTTCATCACCGCCATAATCACCTCCATGAATCGTTATCGATGGCTACTTCGAGCTGGATTGAGCGCGTCGAATATACGCCAAAAAGCGCGCAGAGCATACGGCTAGATGAGAACGCGATTTGTGACAACAAATTTATTTGAGGCAGGGGAGGGAGATGTGTATGATGCGCGGGTTGCCCCGGTCAGTACCGACTTAGATAGTTACCGAGGAGCGCAATATGGAGCGCTTGTGCGTAGGCTCGGGCAGAGGCAGAATTTTATTCCTGGTGGTTTTCTGCGTGTTGTTGCTGGCGACTTGGGGTATTTTCCAACCCAGGGCGAGCGGTCAAGAGACGGGGCACGTCCAAGAGAGTGGCCCGGTGCCGGAGTCCCCTGTAACCCCGCCGGAACAGACCCCGTCGACCCAAGCTCCGGCGCCGCAATACGATAAGACCATCTTCCAGAAACCGATCCCGAGCGACCAGCTTTCGTTTCTGTCCCATTTTTCGGGAGCGATGTCGGGCGATGCCGTTCGAGACAAGCAGTACCGCAAGCTGATGCGCAGCCTGGTCCCCGATTGCATTTTCCACTACGGCACAGACATGTCGCTTTCCGACGCGTTCGGAAAGGTGCTGGAGGATTCGACTCTGCCGGTTCGAATCCGCGACGGGCGGTACTTCCTGGTGAGTGGCCGGAGCGGGCCGTACCTCGGCGGCCGGGGATTCACGTGGATCGACATGCAGGATGGCGTCGGACTGGGAGGGTTCTATTTTCGCCCTACAAACGGTGAACCTACGCCGACCGTCACCATTTTTTCAAGGCAGGTACGAGAGAAATCGCTTGCATTGAGCCAACTCCCGCCCGCTTTTGCGGAGGACTTGGGCCGGTGGTCGTCGGAAGCGAGAGTGCCCTCCGTTACGACGCGCTATTTTATCGGCGGCAGCAACGAAAAAATCCTGCTCGAACACGACGAGGACTACTGCTCGCCCGCGGACCCGACAACGGCGTCGCTGCAGGAAGCCTGCGAGCAGATGAATGCGGACGCCGCCGACATGGACGTGACGGCTGCGTATTACCTGGAACAGACGCACCATGCGACGAATGCGACCGAATGGATGATCGAGGGTGAGGACCAGGTGGTTTGGATCCGGGTGCGAGATGAAACATGCGGGATCGGCCCGGACCCTCTGGGATGCCACATTCGCATGGCGCGCGAGCGCACTCGCGTGATCATTCACCGGGAACCCGTGCCGCATGTGCCCCGCAGGTAGACCAAATTCAGCCAGTACGCCTGACGTGCCACCCAGCACATAGCCCCTTCCCAGAAGTGGTTCGCACGAGCCTACCCCCGCGACGGAGCCCCCGGGGTAGGCTGGACGCGTCTCGGCATTGCCACGCGAGAGGTGATATCGTAGGCTGTAGCGGGTTTGGTAGCCCGTTTCCCCGAGGCGGCACCCCGCAGGGTGCAGAGCCCCTATCGAGCGCGGTCCGTTCCGAAAAGAAGGGAATGAAATGCGATTCGAGATGTGGTCTTGGGTGTCGCAAACAGGGGAGTCCGAAGGATTGCGGCGCGGAACGATTGGCCTGCTGAAAGCGCAGCGTTGAACACCCTTTTCCCAACCGGAGAACAGCCCGAATCGAGAATCCCGCGGATTCTCGGATATGGGTTGGCGTTCGTCTGCCTGGTGTGGGTGCTGCGCGATTTCCACGTGGTGCAGGCGATGCACCAGATATCGAACGTGGACTGGAAATGGGTGCTGCTGGGCATGTGCTTCGACGTGCTGAGCTACGGCGTGCAGGCTCTGCGCTGGGAATGCCTGCTAAGGCCGTTTGGGAAGGTACGGCTGACGCGTACGATCCGGGCGGTGTTTGCGGGGCTGTTCGCGAACCTGGTGTTTCCGCTGAGGCCGGGCGAGTTCTTGCGCAGCTACCTGCTTTCGACGTCGGAAAACATTTCCCTGGGGCGGGTGCTGGGGTCGCTGGGTGTCGAAAGGCTGATCGACCTGGTGATCGCGACGGCGTCGCTGGCGATCGCTTCGCTGTTCGTGGACCTGCCGAGGCGCTTCAACCGCATCGCCGACATACTGGGGGTGGTTACGCTGGTGGTGCTGGCGGTCATCGTGGCGATGATTTTTTATATCGAGATGAAACTGGGCGACGAGCCGCCGCCGGACCAGGCGCCCAGGGGATTCGGGGCGAAGGTGATGGGGGCGCTGTCGGTGCTGCATGCGATCGGGACGGCGCCGAGCTTTTATCCGGCATTGCTTACGTCACTGCTGATGCCCTTTTGCCAAGTGCTGGGACTTTGGGCGATGATGCATTCGTTCGGCCTGCAACTTCCGTTTCTGGCGGCGCTGGTGGTGCTGCTGGTGATCAATCTGGGGGTTTCGCTGCCGAACGCGCCGGCGAATGTGGGTTCCTACCAGTTTTTCTGCGTGCTGGGACTGAGCGTGTTCGAGGTGGAAAAAACCACGGCGACGGCGTTTTCCATTTTTGCGTTTCTGGCGCTGACGTTCCCGTTCGTGTTTCTGGGCTTTGCGGCGCTGGTGAGGAGCGGGCTTTCGATGCGGTCGATGCGGGAAAAAGTGGGCCGCGCGCCGGGGCGGCCCCAGAAGTCCGCGATGCAGACCTGAGCGCGACTCCCTAAGAGGCGTTTATTGGTGGCGGGCGGGTGCTGGGAATTGTGCGCGAAGAGGGATTCATCGCTCGAAAAGCGAGCGATGGAGAACCGTACTTCGTCGCTGCGCTCCTCAGGATCACGGGCAAAGAACGGAGAAAAAAGAAGAAGCAGGTCCCTCACCCATCCGCGCTTCGCGCGTATGGGCTCAGGATGACACGAAAAGAGACTGCGTGAGGCAAAGGCACAAGACCGACCCTTAAAACCGAAGGGTCGGGCACCCGCAAAGGCTTGAGTTTTTCCGCGGCCTGTGAAGTCGCATGGATGCAGACGTGATTGAGCCTGTGTGGCGATTGGCTCGCCGTTTCTTTCGCGGTTTTGAAGACAAGCCTACCATTTTGAAACCTCCGTTGATTTGCTTTTGAGGGCGGGAAAGTCGCCGGTATATAGTGTAGGTTTGGGCTGTAGCAGCGGGCCGGCG
>JBEKTG010000287.1:0-6435 GCA_049516275.1 Candidatus Acidiferrales bacterium | reverse complement strand
GCCAGAATTTTTGGCTTCGGCCCCACGTGGCGGCGAATCACCCGCAGATTCTTGATGATCGCCTTGAGGGAAATCTCGGCCCACACGGGCCGGCCCCCGGCATGAATTGCTTTGGACATGTTTATTTAGAATGCCAGACAATTCCCCGCGCGCGCGATCAAAAATTAGAAAAGGTATTTAACTTCGCACCGTGTGGGTAGACATTCGCGGGAATTACCGAGGATAGGACCCACTCTCGGCGCCGCGCCGAGAAACGCCGGCGAGATGCGCCCCAAAAATGAAAGCCTACTCTTCGCCCCCAGAGCTCCACGCATCCGGCGCCGCTTCCTCGAACCGCGTGTGGCGGCCAAGAAACACAAAATTCAGCGTGCCGGTGGGGCCGTTGCGCTGTTTAGCGATGATGAGTTCGGCTTTAGCGCGGTCCTCTTCCGGCAGATCCGTCTTGTAAAAGTTCGGACGGTTGATGAACATCACCACGTCCGCATCCTGTTCGATGGCTCCCGATTCCCGCAAATCGGAAAGCTGCGGCTTGCGATCCTCGCGTTCCGGCGCGCGGGTGAGCTGGCTCAGCACGATGACGGGAATCTTCAGTTCCTTCGCCAGGCCCTTGAGCGCCCGCGACATTCCGGCAACCTCTTCCTGCCGGTTCGTGCCGCGCCCGGAACCCGCCGGGACCACCAGCTGGAGGTAGTCGACGATCATCACGGAAAGCCCGCCGTCGCGCACCAGGCGGCGCGCTTTCGCCCCCATTTCCAGCACCGTAGAAGAAGCGGAATCGTCGATCCAGATGGGCGCTTCGCCAAGCGTCGCGAGCGTGCCGGTAATCTTTCCCCAGTCGTCGCGGTTCATGTGACCCGTGCGGAACTTGTGCGCGTCCACACGCGCCTCGGAGGCCAGCATGCGCAAAAGCAGCGATTCCTTGGACATTTCCAGGCTGAAAATGGCCACCGGCAGTTTGTGCCGCAGCGCGATATTGCTCGCGATGTTCAACGCCAGCGCCGTCTTGCCCATCGACGGCCGCGCCGCCAGAATAATGAGCTCGGAGGGCTGCAGGCCCGCCGTTTCATTGTCGAGCCCGGCGTATCCGGTGGCGAGGCCGGTGATGCGCCGCCCCTCGCTGAATATTTTCTCGAGGCGCTCGAAGCCGTCGCGGACCACTTCCTTGATGCCGATCAGGCCGGTACGGACGCGATCCTCGGCCAGCTGAAAAATCGCGTTTTCGGCGCGGTCGAGGATGGTGTCCGCTTCGTCGCCTGCGGCAAGCGCCTGCTCTTGAATGGCCGCCGCGGAATGAATCAGGCTGCGGAGAACGGCCTTTTCCTTCACGATCCGCGCGTAGTGCTCCACGTTGGTGACGCGCGGCAGGCCGTCGGCCAGTTGCCCGTGGCTGCTGAGGTCCTCCATCAGCGTGACCGTGTCGATCGCGTGGCGCTTTTCGGCGAGCTGGATCATGCGCTCGAAGATGTGCCGGTGCTGGGAAAGGAAGAAATCCTCGGAGCGCAGCCGCTCCACGGCGGTATTCAGCACGTGATTTTCGAGCAGCACCGCGCCCAGGATGCAGCGCTCCGCTTCGATATTGCTGGGAAGCGGCCTTTCGAGGGTTACATCAGCCGAAGTCGCCATTCGCTTTAGTTTCGCCTATACAATCGGGGCGCGCAAGTCCCATCTCTTATTTGTGTTTCTTGCGTCTGCGTTCGTTTCAGTCGGAGATTTTTGTTTCCGGTTTTTAGGAGCGCATCGCATTGTGTGGAACATCTGCGGGCGCGTCAAGGATGTACTTCACGCGTTAAATGTGGAAATCACATTGAATGTGCAAAACTCAAAATCTCCGAACGCCGGCCATGCACACTAAAAATGTGCAATAAAAATGCGCAATAAAAAAGGGCGCCGCAAGGGCGCCCCGGTGACAGCCAATAATTCTGTTAAAAGCGAGCCCTCTTACTCTTCCTTGCGAACCGTGATCTTCACGCTGGCCGTGACTTCGCGGTAGAGCTTCACGGGAATGTCATACTCCCCGACGGCCTTAATCGGCTCGGCCAGCACGATCTTCCGCTTGTCGATGTTGTACCCCTTTGCTTCGAGCGCCTCGGCAACGTCGCCGGAGGTGACGGAACCGAAGAGCTGGTCGTTTTCCCCCGACTTGCGCGCGAATTCAAGCGACACACTGGCAAGCAGCCCCGCCAATGTCGTCGCCGATTCCTTCTCGGAAGCTTCCTTCTTCGCGAAGGCCGCGCGCATCTTCTCGATCCTCTTTTTGTTGCCCGCGGTGGCTTCCAGCGCCAGCTTCCGCGGAAGCAGAAAATTCCGCGCGTAGCCTTCGGCTACTTCCACCAGTTCGCCGCGGTTGCCCAGCTTTTCGACATCTTCTTGAAGAATGATCTGCATGGTTCAGTCCTCTGCTTTTCTGCGATTTCGCTCAGTAAATCTTGTGCCCGCGCTTTCCGGCACGGCATTCGGATCGTGTTCCCTAAGGAAATGGCGCTCTAAAGCTCCGCCGCGAAGGGCAGCAGCGCGATATTCTGCGCTCGCTTGATCGCAACGCCCAGCCAGCGCTGGTGCCGCGCGCAGGTTCCCGTCATCCGGCGGGGAAGAATCTTCCCGCGCTCCTGAATGAACGACATCAGCACGTCGGCCTTCTTGTAGTCGATGTAGTCCACTTTATCGACGCAGAAGCGGCACACCTTCTTTTTGCGGACAAAATTCCGCTTGCCCCTCTTCATCGGGCCTCCCGGTGGCCGGGGGCCTCCCTGCGGACGCGGACCTCCCGGTCCGCCTGGGCCTGCCGGGTGCCCCGAAGAGGACGGCGGTCCCGCGTGATGCTGCTGTACTGCGTGTTCGTCTGCCATTTAATTTCTCCCAAATGAAAACGGATGAAAGCTGGTTAAAGTGCTGCGGCGCTCTGCTCGCTGGCCGGAGCCGGAGCCGCCGGCGCGGATGCCGGTACCGTCTTGCGCGGGCGGCGCGCAGCCCGGCGCTCACGGTGGCGCTTCAATTTCTCCTGCCGCTTCAATTCCTCGTCGACGCGAATGGTCATGTATTTAATGACCGGGTCTGCCACCTTGAGGCGCCGTTCGAGTTCCTTGACCACCTCGCCATTGGCCGAACGCACGTCCATGTACACGTAGAATCCCTCGCGCAGCCGGCTCACGCGGTAAGCCATGCGCTTGCGGCCCCACTTATCGGTCTTCTCGATGCGCGCGCCCTTTTCGGTGGCGGTGTGCTCGAGTGTCGCGATCACCTTGTCGATATCGGCTTCCGGCGTGTCCGGCCGACAAATGAAAATCAGATCGTACTGGCGCTCTTCCATATCTCCTCGATTCCTCGCCGCGTTCCGGCGAGCGCTCATTCCTTCGAATTTTCTTCCGAGGGCGTCGCTTTGCGATTGAACCGCGACATCGCCTTGCTCACGCCTTCGGTACAAATCACCCGGATCGCCTCGATCGCGTCGGCCACCAGCTGTTCGGCCGTCTCGCGTTCGGCGCGGCCCATCGGGTTCAGAACGTAATCCCGAAGCTCGCCCCAGACTTTCTCCGGCCCCACTCCCAGGCGGATGCGGAGAAATTCCTGCCCCACCGCTCCCACAATCGACTTCAGCCCGTTGTGTGTTCCGGCCGAGCCGTGTTCCCTGATCCGCAGGTTGCCCCAGGGCAAATCTACGTCGTCCACCAGCACGATCATCTGCGCCGGGTCCAGCCCGTACTTCTCAAGCAGCATTCGCGCCGACACGCCGCTCAGGTTCATGAACGTCTGCGGCTTCGCGAGAACGACTTCCTCTCCCGCGAACTCGCCGCGCCCCACCAAGGCCTTCGCTTCCGGCCGCGTGACGCGTATACGAGCCTGCTCCGCCAGCGCATCCACCGCAAGAAAGCCCAGATTATGCGGCGTCCACTCGTACTCAGGGCCGGGATTGCCGAGCCCGACGATCAATCTCATATCTTCGGCTCAAAAACTCCGGCTGCACGGCCTCGCACCCGAATCGCCCGCACCACTGGTAGCGCGGAGCCCTACTTCTTCTTCTCGCTCTTTTCGGCCTTGGGAGCCGCCGCCTCGCCCTCTGCTCCCTCTTCTTCCTTCTTGCCCTTCTTGATGACTTCCGGCTCGGCTGCCGCGGTTTCCGTCGCCACTGCCGCTTCCGGCGCAGGCTCCTCTTCCTTCTTGAGCGTAACCACGTGCGCGATCACGCGCAGCGGATCGGTCAGCAGTTTCATCTTCTCCGGATCGAGGGGAATCTCACCCGCGCGCAACTGCTTGCCGATCATCAGCCCGGTCACATCCATCTTGAACTCTTCCGGAATGTCGCCGGGCAAGCACTCGATTTCGATTTCGCGCGTCACCACCTCAAAGACGCCGCCCTGCATCTTCACGCCTTGCGGCTCGCCGAACGTGTGTACCGGCACGCGCACGCGCATCCGGACGTCCATGGCGATGCGCAGCAAGTCCACGTGGAGGAGAGCGCCGGAGAGCGGATCCACCTGCCAATCCTTCATCATGGCCTTTTCTTCCGCGCCATCGGCCACGCGCACCGTGAAAATCGTGTTGTGCCCGGTCTCCGACCGCAGAATCTTCGCCACCTGTTTCGCGTTCACGGCAAGCGACACGGAGTCCTTGCGTCCGCCGTACAGGACCGCCGGAACCATGCCCGTCAACCGCGTACGCCGAGCGGGCCCCTTGCCGCGTTCCTCTCGAACCTTGCCTTCTACCGTAAATGTTTCCATACGTCCCTTCCTCGCCCTAGGCCTTCACGTAATTGGTATTCCCGCCGCACCCAATTTGGATGCGTCAAATAAAGAGTTCGCTGATCGACGTTTCTTCGTGAATCGACTGGATTCCCCGCGCCAGAAGCTCCGCCACGCTCAGCACCGTGATTTTCGGCAGCTTCTTGGCATTCCCGTTCAGCGGCACCGAATCGGTCACCACGACTTCCTCGATCTCCGACTGCATGATGCGATCCGCCGCCGGCCCGGAGAACACCGGATGCGTACACGCGGCAAACACCTTCGTGGCCCCATGCTTGATGAGCGCCTCGGCGGTTTTTACCAGCGTCCCGGCCGTGTCGATGATGTCGTCGATCACCAGCGCCGGCCGCCCCGACACATCGCCGATCAGGTGCATCACCTCGCTCACGTTCACATCGATGCGCCGCTTATCGACGATCGCCAGCGGCGCGTCGATCCTCTTCGCAAAAAGCCGCGCCCGCTCCACGCCGCCCGCATCGGGCGAAACCACCGTGATCGGCCCCAGCTTCTTCTTCTGAAAATACTCCACCAGCACCGGCGCGGCGTACAGATGGTCCACCGGGATGTTGAAATATCCCTGAATCTGCGGCGCATGCAGGTCGAGCGACAGCACCCGGCTCGATCCCGCCGTCTCCAGAAGATCCGCCACCAGCTTCGCCGAGATCGCCACGCGAGGCCGGTCCTTGCGGTCCTGCCGCGCGTACGGGTAATACGGAATCACCGGCGTAATCCGCCACGCCGACGCGCGCTTGAACGCGTCAATCATCAGCAGCAGCTGCATCAGGTGAAAATCCACCGGATTGCAGCAGGGCTGCACCACGAAAACGTCAGCGCCGCGCACGTTCTCGAGAATCTGATACCGCGTCTCGCCGTCGGAAAATTTGCCGTGCTCGGCCCGGCCGCGCGTCACTCCAAGGTACGAACAAATAGCGTCCGCCAGGGCGGGATTCGCAGTCCCGCAGAAAACCTTGAATTTGCCGTCGTTCAAAATGATCCCTCAGCTGGTGACACGCCACCCTAATGCGCGGCCATATTTTTCCCTGGAAAGTGTCTCCACGACGAAAACCGAATCTTCCGGGAACGCACGAGCGGCTCGGCGCGCCTGCGCTGGGTTTCGGAATACTCCGAACACCGCCGACCCGCTACCCGCCAGCGCGGCATCTGCGGCTCCTCGCTTGAGCAATCCCGCCCGGATTTCTCCAAGGCGCGGATGACGGCTGAAAACGGGTCCCTCGAAGTCGTTCGAGACCGCTCCCGGCCGGCTCCAGCACAGAGCGCAGAACCCCCAGATGTTAGGGGGTTTGGAGCGATTTGTCAATTCCTGAGAGAGCCATTGATAGGCATCCTTCGTGCTCACGCCGATTCCCTTGGGTGAAACCACCAAAATGCTTCGCTTCGGCGCGTCTGTAAGCGGATAAATCTCGTCTCCGCGATTGGTTGCCAGCGCCCGCCCGCCAAAGAGAAAAAACGGCACGTCCGCCCCCAGACTCGCCCCAATCTCCATCAACCGCGCGAGCGGTACCTTTTTCTTCGTGAGCCGCAGCATGCCAATCAACGCCGCCGCCGCATCGCTCGATCCTCCCCCCAGCCCGCGCGCCACCGGGATGCGCTTCTCCAGCTTCGCGTGTACACCGCCCCGCAATCCGATCTCTCCGCGGATCGCTTCAATCGCGCGGCAGACCAGATTCTCGCGCCCCAC
>JBEKTG010000286.1:0-7785 GCA_049516275.1 Candidatus Acidiferrales bacterium | reverse complement strand
CGCCGCTGTTGCAGCCTCGCACCCCGCGGTGTATATTCCGCTCGTTCGACGAAACCTCAATCGATCAAACGGGATCGAACGGTCAGAGGACTCAAAATGAAGCTCAACTCCTTGCAATCAGGCGCCGTCGTAGCAGTAGCCGCCGCAACTATTTTTCTGGTGGGCCAGCCCGTCCTCAACGGCCAGGCTAAGGCCGATAAAAGTGCCGTCGCCGGAGCCAGCCAGATCGCCGGACTCGGCTCGATCTCCGGCTCCGTCCGCGCCCCCAAGGATTTCAAAGCCGCCAAGGTTTTCGCGCACAATGTCGACAAGAACGTCACCTACATGGTCTTCACCGACGCCGGCCGTTACACCGCCGTCGACCTCTTCCCCGGAAATTACGAAGTAACCGTCGCCAAGAACGGCTTCAGCAGCGAAGACGTGCAAAAAATCACCCTCGCCCCGGGCGGCGCCGCCACCGCCGACCTCACCCTCCAGGAGGGAACCTATCGCCCGCCCCAGCAGGCGCGCACGGCCACCCCCAAAAACGAACCCCTCCTCGCATATGACGATCTCTATCCCCCCGGCCCCGGGCGCCAGATCATCGAGCGCACCTGCATCCGCTGCCACGGCGCCGATTTCCTCCCCAATCACCAGTGGGACGCCGACCAGTGGAACGCCGCGATCGACCTGATGCAGTCCACCGAGCTCAACTCCAATCCACCGGGGCGCATCAGCCGCTCGAGCGTACCCGAAGGAATCAGCCCGCAGGAGCGCCAGACGCTCGTCGATTATTTGGTAAAAAATTTCGGCCCGGACAGCACCCGCCGCGGCCTCGCCGTCCCTGAAGCGCCGCTCGACGAAAAAGCCCTCGCCAAAGCCGAGTTCATCGAGTATCAGGTCCCGCCGCTAGCCAACGGCCACGACCGCCGCTTCCACGACGAGCACCTCAGCGCCAACGGCGACGTCTGGTACACCGACGCCAATGGCCTCCAGATCGGCAAAATGGACCCGCGCACCGCCTCCTGGACGGACTACCCCCTGCCCGACGCGAAATATCGCGGCCACGGCCTCGTCCAGGACGCGAACGGCGACATCTGGGTCTCCGGCCACACCGCCTTCGTCCGCGTAGACAGCAAAACCGGCGCCATGAAACTCTACCCCTACCATCCGAACGGCGAGCGCCCTGACCACGGCAACACGCCCATCATCGACTCGAAGCAAAATATCTGGACCACGCTGATGTGGACCGACGAAATCGCCAAGTGGGACCGCCAAACCGGCGAAGTTACGCGTTTCACAGTCCCCAGCCCGTACTCCGCTCCCTACGGCATGGTGATCGATAAGAGCGACAATCTCTGGATCGCCGAATGGTTCGCCTGCAAGATCGCCCGGTTTGACACCAGCGCCAACACGTTCACCGAATTCACGCCGCCCACCAAGCCGTGCAACATCCGCCGCGTGTTCGTCGACCACGCCGGCATGGTCTGGTACGCCATCGACAGCCGCGGCAAAATCGGCATGCTCAATCCCGCCACCGGCAAAATGGTCGAGTACGACGAACCCGCGGCCTTCGGCTTCCCCTACGACATTCAGGAAGACAGCGAAAACAATCTCTGGATCGCCGACTCCGGCCAGGGCGGCGGCCTCTACAAGTTCGACACGCGCCTGAAAAAGTTCACCTATTTCCCGGCCGTGCAGCGCACCGACATGCCCAAGATCAGCGTCTCCAAAGAAGATTCCATCTGGTACACGACCCGCGGCGGCGACTCCAAAACCATGTCCCTAGGCGTCCTCTACCCCGACAAATCCAAAATCAAAACCCTAGCCGCCTACCTGCAATAGCGTCGAGTACGTGTCATGGTTTTTCGTTGTCATCCTTGAGGAGCGCAGCGACGAAGGATCTCTCTTAGCCTTTGACTCCGCCGTTCCGGGTGCCCCCACCCTCGTGGGTTGTACAAGGGTGGGTCCGCAGCAGCGCCGCCATGTCATTAGCCTTTCCCCGTAGCCGTTGCTTCTGCAGTTGCCTTAGCTTCGTGCCGCTGGCCTTCCTCGGCCATTCCTCCCGCGCACGCGTGTCATCCCGAACGAAGTGAGGGATCTGCTTTTGCTTTTGCTTCTGCTGTCATCCTGAGGAGCGCAGCGACGAAGAACGGTCCTCCATCGCTCGCTTTTCGAGCGATGAATCTCTCCCTGTTTCGCGCCACAAGCACCACAGTCGCAGCCAATAACCCTCCGCCCGCGAACGCCCCCCCAAAAAAGAATCGGAAGGCAAGGCGACTCCACGTCGCCCTCCCTCCCGAATCCACACACGCCGCTATCAGTCAGCTACGCACGCGCAGCCTTCCCTCGACGAGCCGGGCTTCGCTTCTGCTCTTCTTCGTCGTCCTCACCCACCGCGCCCGCCGCTTCCACATTGATGTTCTCGGCCAGTTCGGTGAGCTTCTGATCGGTTTCCTTCTCTTCCTCCAGCGTCTGCTCCAGCAGGGAAGCAGCCTCTTCTTCCCCGAGTATCTTCGCGTACGTGCGCACGCAGCCGTAAGCCGCGATCTCGTAGTGCTCCACCCGCTGCGCCGCCGAGATAAGCCCCGCGTCCAGTGCCTCGCCGTCGAGGTCCTCTTCCATCATTTCCTTGCCCTCTTCGATCAGCCCCTCCATCCCTTTGCACTTTTTGCCCGAGGGCTTCTCTCCGAGTGCGCTGAAGATTTGTTCCAGGCGTTGCGCGTGGCCTTTGGTCTGTTCCAGGTGTTCCTCGAAACCCGCGCGCAGCTCGTCTGAAGTGGACGCTTTGGCCATCTTCGGCAGCGCCTTGATCAGCTGATTCTCCGCGTTATAAATATCCCGCAATTCCTCCACGTACAGTTCCTTAAGTTGATTCTGCTCCATGGTGTCGATCCTCCCTTTTGTTGATCCTTGCGTTGATCGTTGTATCGATCTTTGTTTTGATCCGATGCGAACCCGTCGCAGATTAGCCTCGGCAAACGCCCCCAGCCATCAACAGAATGGTTGAGAAAGCGAAAGGGATTCGGGTACGGACGCTCGCACGCGCGGCGAACCGTCCTCCGTAAAAGTGATCTCTTCTGGCAGGAGCCGCGCTGTTCAAAACCTGTGGAAACCTAGGACGTTTCTGTCGAAAAGCAGCCGCTAAGTATATGCCACGGTCATCGCTACAGCTTTTACAGTATGGTAACCATGCGACTCCCGGAAAGTCAGAGTTCCGGAAGTTCCAACAAAATGGGACAACCGTACTATCGACGCCCGCCCACCCCACCCGTATTCTGTACCTGCCTGGAAGTTCTTGATCCCAGGCCTGTTTTCGCAAGGGAGGACCAACCGATGAGCTGCGTAACCGACCTGTCGATCTTCAGCTTTGAACAAGCCGCCCACTCGAACAATAGGTCCGCGAGTGAGGCTTGGACGGGCCAGGGCCATTCGACCTTTGCCGCCAATGATAGCCCGAGCCTGCCGTCCGGCATGCTGCTCGATCTTGAAAATCTAACCCCGGAGACTCTCGAAGCTTTTTTCCCCTCAGAGCGCGTGCTAGCTAGGTAAGCGGCCGGCCTTCATCGGTCGAAGTCGCCGCTGTGCGGTTCCTGCCCCCAATACCCCCAATGGCGTCAAGCCCTCAGACAAATCTCAATAGGTCGGAACGAACCGGCCTAGTACGCCAAGCTTCCGGTTGATGCCATAACGACGCCGGCCTCGCAATGGCCCGAGTAGACTGTTTCGGTGTTCACCCTAACAGTGCTCGGACCGAAGGAGGCCGAGATGAGAATTATAGGATGTGATTTGCATGCTCGCCAGCAAACGCTGGCGATGTTGGACACCACAACGGGAGAGGTGGTGAAGATAACTCTGAAGCACGAAGGCGACAGCGTGCGGGAGTTCTATTCCCGTCTTCCACGCCCGGTGCGTGTGGGCATCGAAGCAACGGGATCGATGCAGTGGTTTCTGAACCTGATGGAAGAGTTGGAAATCGAATGCCTGGTCGGTCATCCGGCAGAGATTCGGGCGGCCGAGCCACGGAAGCAGAAACACGATCGGCGCGATGCGGACTTGATTCTGAAGCTGCTGACGGAAAATCGCTTTCCAGCGATCTGGCTGCCTTCAAAGGAACTGCAGGATCTGCGGTCTTTGTTGCGGCACCGTCATCAGTGGGTACGCATGCGGACCCGCATACAGAATGCGCTGCAGTCGATTGCCTTAGCCAATGGTCTACGACGAGGCCCCTCCCTCTGGAGCCGGGACGGACAAAGCCGGATCGCATCGCTGCCATTGGCCCCCCATACCGCTTATCGGCGGAGCGAGTTGCAGGCGATGTACGAGAAGTTCGAAGCAGAGATCGAGAAACTCAACCAGCGAGTCCAGGAGCAAGCTTGCGGACGTCCTGGAGCACGGCTGTTGATGACCCATCCCGGAGTGGGGCCAGTCACGGCGTTGGCCACCGATGTGTTCCTGGGTGATCCCGCACGATTCGCAGACAGCAAGGCCCTGGCTAGTTATGCAGGGATGATTCCCCGCGAATATTCCAGTGGAGGGCGACAGCGGCTCGGTGGCTTGAGTAAACAAGGCAACCCGCTGTTGCGGTTTCTCTGGGGCGAGGCGGGAGCGCATGCCGTACGGCGGGATCCGGAGTTGCAGCGTTTTTACCGCCGCAAATTAGTCCAAAAAGGTCTGGGGAAGGCCAGCGTGGCCGTGGCTCGCAAGCTGGGGATCCGACTGTGGATCATGTTGCGGGATCAAATTGAGTACCACGAGTTCTGTCGCCGTGGACAGAAGCAGCAGAAAAGCAGTGGTGCCTGTGCGGGGATGCCAGAAACGCGGTATGGTGCGAAAAGTCACCGGCCGGTTGATAAGGCTACCCGCCTCCCTTGAGAAAGAGGGAGTTCGAATAACTCATCATGGTCGATGGTGATCGAAGAGATGTTTGGTGGGCAACACTGAGTTGATGAAGCAAACGGGCTGGGCTAATTAGGGTGACACACAGACGAATGACACACAGACGAACAGAAGCGGCAGAAAGAGACGCGGTTCGCGCGCCGACGGAGATGTGCGCTCAAATTCAGTGCTAAACCAGAGAAAAAGCTCTTGCAATCGCCGGCGTCGTTAGAGATTCCGCGTTACTCAGGCGCACTAATCGACCTTTTCCCCTAGTGGTCGGGCTGTTTTTCACGCTCCGCTCCCGCGTCCGCTAGAAACGTGAGCAACTGGCGCTGTTTTTGAGGAGGCAATTAGCTGAACAGATCAGCAAATATTTTTGCACGCTGGCCTGCGTAAACCGCCGTCCTTCCTCCGACCACCCCGTGTTGTCCCGACTCACCACTCGCTCATGCTGCACGGAAAACAGCACATCCAGGTCCTTCTTCTGGCATCGTAGAAACGCGCTTCCTTCCTGCAAAGCCGGCACCTGGAATTGCTGATTGAACTCGGCCACGTACTCTTTCTCCAGAAAATCATTGGCTTGCTCCATCGTGCGGATTCCCCGCAAACGCAATTCCTGAGGCAAGCGCCCTTGCCAGGTTCCAAAGCTGCGCTCCGATCGTCCTCGTGCTTGGGGAGAGTAGGCCGGTATCATCCGAATCCCCAGTTCCTTCAAGGCTCGTCCCACTTGCGTCGGCCGTTCCAGATCGACCTTCCCATCCGCTCGAGGCGTCCAAAAGAAGTGACATATCGTGTGCTAACGACACAGGCAGCGACAGGCGGCGACGGCAGGTTGTATTGTAAAAGATGCTGTTATATGATCCGCGCTGGCCGGAGGGCTACCGCACAATTTCAACGGAAATGGACGTTCATCGGCTATTTTCTTGTCATCAAGCGCTCCGGATCGCAATTTTTGCAGGAGGTTTTCGGTGAAACGGAATCTGAAACTTTTGAACTCTCTGATCGGCTTGGTGGCCTTCAGTTGCGCCGCTTTCGGGCAGAACCAGGTGCCTCCGCGCCCTTCGGCGTACGCCACGGCGCCCGATATCCCGTTTACCTCGGTGCCCAACTTCATCAAGCTCCCGGCGGGCTTGTATATGGGGGAGGGAATCGGCGTCGCCTCGAACTCAAAGGGGCACTTCTTCGTGTTCACGCGCAGCGGCCGCACGCGCCTGTTCGAATTTGACCGCACCGGTGAATTCGTGCGGGAAGTCGGCGATGGGCTGTACGCCTTCGAGATGGCTCACGGAGTGCGCGTCGATCCGCAGGACAACATCTGGGTGGTGGACGAAGGCTCCAACATGATCGTGGAGTTCAACCCGCAGGGCCGCGTGATCATGGTTCTGGGAAGAAAGCCGGAAGCGGGAGGAGGACGAATCCCCGCGACGCCCGCCAACAGCGCGCCGCCACCGCCGGCTCAGCCTTACATCTTGAACCGCCCGACCGATCTTGCCTGGGATCCCGCCGGTAATATTTTCATCGCCGATGGTTACGGGAATTCGCGGATTGTGAAGTACGACAAGAACGGCGTATTCGTGAAGGCCGTCGGCACGAAGGGGAAAGAGCCTCTGCAGTTTGACACGCCGCACACCATCGCGGCCGATGCGCAGGGCAATGTCTATGTCGGCGATCGCGGCAACCGGCGTATCCAGGTTCTCGACAACGATTTGAACCTCAAGAAAATCATCGATAACGTAGGCGCTCCGTGGGCCATCTGCATCACCCCCGGGCCGCACCAGTATCTCTACGCCTCCAACTCGAATCCCGATACCAGCGATTCACGATATTTTCCGGTTTCGGGCGAAATCTACAAGATGGAGCTGGACGGCACGGTCCTTGGCAAGTTCGGAACGCCCGGCAAGATGCTGGGCGAATTCAGCACCACGCACTGGATCGACTGCCGTCACGAAAACGAGCTGCTGATTGGGGAAATCACCAGCTGGCGCGTACAGAAAATCATTCTGCATCCCGGCTCGGCTTCGGCCCGCGCCTCGAAGTAGGTTTCCACTGAAACGAATTGAGAAAAAGGATTCTGGGAGATCGCGCATGAATTTTCGCTTAAAGATTTCGATGTTGATGCTGGCGCTGCTGGGCGCAGGCGCCGTCTACGCGCAGTCGGAGCTTTCCTACGACACCAACTCCGCCTTCCTGAAATGGCCGGAGCACATCTATATGGGAGAACCGGCCGGGGTGGCGCACAATTCCAAGGGCCACATCTTCGTTTTCACGCGGACCGGCTCGGTGAATCTGAGCACGGGCACCTCGCGTACGTTCGCCCGCGGCGGTACGCGGCTGTTCGAGTTTGACCAGAACGGAAACTACGTCCGCGAGATGGGCCAGGAAATTTACGGTTTTGTATGGGCGGAAAATGTCCGCGTCGATCCCCAGGACAATATCTGGGCCGTCGATTCAGGGTCGAACATGATCATCAAATTCGATCCGCAGGGCCGCATCGTGATGACCTTCGGCAGAAAGCCCGAATCGGTCACGGTTCCCACCATGCCCCCGGAATCGAGGCCGGCGCCCGCAGCCAACGCTTTCGGCGGACGCGGCCCCGGAGCGGGTGTGCTGGGAGATAACTTCGGCGCCCCGGCGGATGTTGCGTGGGACGCTGCCGGAAATATCTTCGTGGCTGATGGCCACGGCTCGGCAGGCAACGCTCGCATCGCAAAGTTCGATAAGGAGGGCCGCTTCGTCAAGACCTGGGGATCGTATGGAAATGGCCAGGGTCAGTTCAATACTCCCCACGCGATCGCGGTGGATGCCAAAGGCAACGTCTATGTCGCCGACCGCGGCAACAAGCGCATCCAGGTATTCGACAACGACGGCAATTTCAAGACGCAATATACCGGCATCGGCTCTCCCATGGCGATGTGCATCACGCCG
>JBEKTG010000285.1:0-5093 GCA_049516275.1 Candidatus Acidiferrales bacterium | reverse complement strand
GGCCGCAGCTTTCGACATTGCGGGCGATCCCGTGAACGGCTGCGCTAACTGGATCTGCAGCTGGTCCGCGAGGCGGTGGCTCGCATCCGCGTAATTTCGCTGCGCTTCGTTCCAGGGAATTAGGCCTGAAGCCGCAAGCGGAGGAGCGGGCGCAGGTGCGGGTGGATTCGTCTCATCCGCGTCGGGCGCAGCTGATTTGCTCTGCGGCGGGAATCGGTTCCAGAACTGATAGAAATAGGCGCGAGCGGTGCCCGCAGTTCCGGTCGAGGAAATGTGCAGGGTGATGAAGATAGCGTCGTGGTACGAATTGGCGAACGCCGCGCGGTCGTCGTAGGAGGGATTGGAATCGTCATCGCGCGTCAAGACCACGCGATAGCCCTGGCGAACCAGTTCGACGCGCGCTACCCGCGCGAATTGCAGCGTCACGTCCTTCTCGATCGGGCCGTTTTGCCCGCGCGCGCCGGGGTCTGTGCCGCCGTGCGCCGGATCGAGCACGATCACGGGGCCTGTGTAGGCGGATTGGGCCGGAACCGCCTGGGCTGGTGATTGTGTGGTGGAAGGCTGCTGGCTGGGTGCGGACTGCGGAGCACCCGAAGGCGACGGGGCCGAGGGCGCCTGGTGCGCCAGCACCTGACTCGTCCATCCACATCCAAATGCCAGCAGGGAAAAAAAGAGCAGCCAAACAGAGTTCCGCACGGCAAAAAGTTTAGCAGAAATGCCGCGCGGCGTAATGCCGCGCTTCGCGGAACAGCGAATTCTCTCCGGGTATCGTTGCTGCGTGCGCGGGTGTCCATTCGTACAGGTCGGCGACCTGTACGTTCTGTCAGGTTCCTAAAGCTACACCTTGCTTGTATTGGTGTATTCGTGCGGGAGCGTTCCTCTTCACAATAAAAGGCAAGTGAG
Organism: Candidatus Acidiferrales bacterium; assembly: GCA_049516275.1. Lineage (GTDB taxonomy): Bacteria > Acidobacteriota > Terriglobia > Acidiferrales > UBA7541 > Palsa-295. Next base: position 4,190 of record JBEKTG010000285.1, on the reverse strand, counting down.
CAAGGGCTCGGGAGTGTGCGATGAGCCGGTCAATACTGGTTCCTGCTTTGTTGCTCGTGTTTCTGGCTCCGCCGTTGGTCTGCTCGGCCCAGTCAAATAATCCTTCTGGCAATCCTTCTGGTGCGATTGTCGCGTCTCCGAATCCGTCTTCGGTGGTCTCGGTCCACCAACTCCAGATTCCCGAGAAGGCGCGCAACGCCTGCGAGAAGGGAACCAGGCGCTTCGCCGCGAAGGATGCCGCCGGCAGTATTCCCGAGTTTCAGAAGGCCATCAAAGCGTATCCGGATTATTACGAGGCTTACGCAAAGCTCGGGGCTGCCGAGCTGGATCTCGAGCGTTGGGACGATGCGGAGTTGGCATTTCGCAAAGCCATCGATTTGAGCGGCGGGCAGTACGCTCCGGCAGACTTTGGCCTCGGGCTCGTTCTGGCCACCGTCACGAAGCAGTTTGCGGCAGCCGAAGAGGTGGTGCGGGCTGGGCTTGAGAAGTCTCCCACGGACGTTACCGGTCACTTTGTGCTGGCCTGGGTGCTTTACTCCACTTCCCGGTTGCAGGAAGCCGAGGAAAACGCGCGGGAAGCGATTACGTCCAATCCAAACGCGTCGGGAGCGCGACTCCTGCTGGCGCAGATACATCTTCAGCAGAACAAATTTTCCGCAGTTGTGGCTGACCTCGACGCATATCTGGCCCTGGGCATTGTCGGTCCCCTGGATGAAAAAGTGCGGGAAGTTCGCGCGCAGGCGATGCAAGCACTGGCGCGGGGTACGGCAAATACGCAAATCCCCGCGGCGAATCGGTAGAATTACGGAATAGCTCAGGATTTGGGAGAGTCGGACGGCGCCGTAGTAACGTGAACGCCCCCGCTTGCTGCGCTTTGTGCCCAGTAGGCGACAAAGCCCGCCAGAATCAACAGCACACCGAAAAGCAAACCATTGACGCCGAGGATGCGTTCGCTTTCGCTGTGAAACACGGAGATGCCCAGGAGGAGCAGCGGGCAGACGCCGATCAGTGCGGCTCCGGTTGTGCCCCCTGGCACGCGGAACGGGCGATTCAGTTCGGGTTCCTTTACGCGCAGGGCGTAAAGCGCGGCAAATTCCAGAACGACGCTTGCGCCGGAGAGCAGCACGTCGAGCGTGATGAGCCGTTCGAATCCCAGGCCTAGGCAGAGCGCCCAGCCCGCGGCGCACACGAGGATCGCGACCCACGGCGCGCCTGTCCTGGCGTTCAACTTTGCGAACGAGCGGGGCAGCATGCGGTCCTGCGCCATTGCGAGGGGGAGCCGCGAGTAGCTCATCACCAGGGCATTGAGCATGCCGAAGGCGCTGATCAGGCCGCCTAGCACCAGCGCCACCCGAAGCCACGGTCCCCCGACCAAGGCTGCGAGATCGGCCCAGGAGCCTGTTTCGAACGCGGAGGACGAAACGCCGGTGAGCCACATCGCGGAGACCGGAAGAATGTACGTCGCGGCCACAATGATTACCGAGAGCAGCATCGCGCGCGGGTAGGTTCGCTGCGGATCTTGCACTTCGGCGGCGATCGTGGAGGCGCTGTCCCAGCCCATGTAATTCCACATGGCGATCAAAATTCCTCCCACCATGCCGATAGTAGAAGTGACGGGCGAGGTCACGGCGCCGGAAAGGGCGCCTGTTTTCAGCGGGGCCAGAATCACGATCAAGGCGAAAGGCGCGGAGAGAAGCAGGAACAGCCAAAACGAAGAAACGCCGATCGCGCGGACGCCGAGAATATTCCACGCGGCGCTGACCGCGATTACTGCGAGACCGACGACCAGCGCGCGATGCCCCGCAGCTACCCATGGGAAGAGGCGTTCGAGATAGGCGACGAAGAGTGTGGGGTAGATTGCCATATCGAAGACGCTCGCGACCAGCGACAGCCACGCCTCCTGAAAGCCCCAGAAGTTTCCCATCCCGCGGCGCACCCAGGCGTAGTAGCCGCCTTCGTGGGGAAGAGCGCTGGCGAGTTCGCCGACCATGAAGGCTGTGGGAACGCTCCAGAGGATTGGCGTGAGCAGCAGAATCACGATGCCGCGGCCGTACCCGGCGCCGTGAATGATGTCTTCGGTGCCGTAGGCGCCGCCTGAAACCATGAAGAAGGTCGCGGCGACGAGGGGCCACAGCGTTAAATTCGCAATGCGCTTCTTTGCGGGGGACAGCTCGGCGAGAGGTTCCGTTGGAAGACTATGTGGTCTCAAAACCGGTTGCGAGCCCCTTAACGTCCCGATAAGGCGCAGCATACGGCATTGAGAGCGGATGCGGAAAGGGAATTTGCCGGTTTGGGCTAGGCACTTTGGTCCGACGCTGCGGGGTGGCGGACTTGCAACTATCTTGCATCCGGCGTGCCGGTTGTAGCACACTGCGGTCTTCGGGACGTATCGAGTGACTCATTCGGGGCGGGTGCGCTCGTTCGATCCGTTTTGCGGGGCATTCCCTCCCTTTTCGGCGGCTTTGTAGCGCCGAGCGCATTCGGAACGGTGACCATGTTTCTGGAGTTCTACAATCTGCGCCAGCAGCCGTTCGGCGTGACTCCGGATCCCGCGTACCTGTACCGCACGCGCACGCACCGCGAGGCTCTCAGCTCGCTTTTGTCCGGTATCAAAGACGGCCGCGGGTTTTTTGCCCTCATCGCCGAGCCGGGCATGGGCAAGACCACCCTTCTCTATCAACTGCTCGATGAACTTCATGATTGCGCCCGAACCGTGTTTCTGTTCCAGACGCAATGCAGTTCGCGCGAATTCTTCCAATATCTTCTGAATGAACTGGGCGTCGATACGCGGGGCATGGACCTCGTGTCGATGCACAGCAAGCTGAACGAGATATTGTTCGCGGAGATGATTGCGGGCCGGCGTTTCGTGCTGATCGTGGACGAGGCGCAAAACCTCGAGGATTCCGTGCTGGAGACGGTGCGGCTGCTTTCGAACTTCGAAACATCCTACGCCAAAATGCTCCAGATCGTCCTGGCGGGCCAGCCGCAGCTTTCGGACAAGCTGGCACAGCCGCAGCTCGCGCAGCTTCGCCAGCGGCTGGCGGTGCTCGCGCGGCTCGAACCGCTCTCGGCGGAGGAAACAGCCAGCTACATCGAGCACCGGCTGAAGATCGCGGGGCACGCGGGGGAACCGTTGTTCACGCCCGAAGCCATCGCCTTGATCGCAGAGCACAGCCGGGGCATTCCTCGCACGATCAATAATCTCTGCTACAGCGCGCTTTGCGCGGCCCACGAGGCTGGATGCAAAGCCGTGCCGGTCGAGATTGTGCAAAGCGTGATATCGAAGCTGGACGGCCAGCCGTTCGCCGAACGGGAAACCGAAGTCGCGGATGCGGTACCGGCACCAATTTCTTCCGGGGTTTCTGAAATTGTTCCGGAAACAGCACCAGCAACAGTCTCGCTCGACGCTGCAACAGAGGCGCCAGATGTTACCGTTACGCCCGAAACATCCGAAGTGCCCGGAGACCCCGAAGAAGAAAGCGCGCCCGTGCAGCCCGTTCTGAGTCTTACCTACGAACCGGCCAGAAGCTTCCGTTTGCCCCGCTGGGCGCTGCGCGCATCTGTGGTCACCGGGATTCTTTTTCTGGCGGGAATTTCTCTGACGGCTTTCATGCTCAGGTTGACGGAGCCACCGGAAGGGGCGAAGGCAATCCCCGCCGCGGCACTTGTAAGCGCGCCTCCGCCTCCGGCCGTTTCTCCGTCTCCGAACGTTGCGCCGCCTCAGCCAGCCCCGACTGCGACATCGCCTATCGCGCCTGCCGACGAAGGCGCGCCCGCGGAAACGGATTACACCGCCGATCCGCAGGAAACGGGCGCCACGCAGATCATCACGGTGGCCGCAACGCCTGGGCAGACGATCCAGGACATTAGCCTTTCGTACGCCGGCAGATTCGATGCCCAGCTGTTGCAGGAGATTCGGGCGCTGAATCCCGAGATGAAAGATCCGAATCATCTCACCGCCGGGCAACTAATCCGATTGCCGTTGCCGCGCGGTTCGTTTAGAAAGGGAACTGACCTTTCCTCGGAAAAATGATGCGGCAGAGCGAGCTGAGACACTCATGCGCGGGTTAATCTTTTTCTGTATGGCGGCGATTTTTCTGCTGATTCCGCTCCCGGCGCCCACCTCATTCGCCGCCGACGAGATTTCGCGCACGATGAAGCAGATCATCGATCATCGATCCGATGATTTT
>JBEKTG010000284.1:0-5094 GCA_049516275.1 Candidatus Acidiferrales bacterium | reverse complement strand
CCATGCCCTTTTCAATCCGGTGCGCAATTCTTCTCCTGATTGTGGCGTCCTCTGCCTGAGCGGACACCATTGTCCTGAAAAATGGCCGGCGCATCGTCGCCGAAAACGTGACGGAAACCGGCGATCGCGTCTCGTATCAGACTCCAGCGGGCGAATTGTCCCTTCCAAAGTCGATCGTGGCTCGCATCGAGCGAGACGATTTTACGTATTCCGCCGCCGCGCGCGCCGGGACCGAGCCGCCGGTGTCGGCTCCCCAAATTGAGCCGGTGCGCGGATACGAGGACGTGGCGCGCCTTACCATTCACGATAACGCGATCGATTTCGCCTATCTCGCGCGACTGGAATCGGACGCGCGCGCGGGCGCCGCAATACCCATTGAGAAGGTCGCCGCCGCGCATCACGCCGCCGCGCAATTCCTGATCGGCAAGGGCGACACCGACGACGCCATCAATCAATACCGGCAGGCGCTGATCTTCGCGCCGGACAATGTGGGACTTCTGCTGAACCTCGCGGTCCTGTATCTACACGAGAGCCAGTTCACCACGGCGCTCGATCCACTCGAACATGCGCAGCGGCTGACTCCCGATTCGGTTCCCGCGGCGGCCGATGTGGCGAAGCTGATGGGCTGGGCGTATTACGGCGCAAACAAGATGGACCAGGCCATTCAGGAATGGAAGCACTCCGAGCGCCTGCGCCCGGACCCGGAGGTAGAGCGAGCGTTGCAGAAAGCGGAGCGGGATAAATCCGAGGAAGAAGGCTTTCGAGAGGGCGAGACGTCGCATTTCAGTTTGAAATATTACGGCGGCGCAGCGCCGCAGCTGGCCGCCGGCATTTTGCGCGCGCTGGAAAGCGATTTTCAGGACATTGAATCGCAGCTCGATTACACGCCGCCGGAACAAATCGGCGTCATCCTTTATACCGGGCAGGATTTCGCGGACATCACGCGCGCGCCCAACTGGGTCGGAGCCCTCAACGATGGCCGCATCCGTATTCCCGTGCAGGGATTGAGCAGCGTAACCCCCGAGCTTGCCCGGGTGCTGAAACATGAGCTGACGCACAGCTTTGTGGGGCAAAAATCGCACGGTCGCGCCCCCACATGGCTGCAGGAAGGAATCGCCCAGTGGATGGAAGGTAAGAGAAGCAGCGGTGCCTCGGGAGCGTTGCTCGATGCCGCGGCACAAAACGCGATGCCGTCGCTCGGCGCGCTCGAAGGCTCCTGGATGGCGCTATCGGGAAATTCCGCGGCGTTTGCCTATGCGTGGTCCCTTGCCGTGGTGGAGTCGATCGTACAGTCCGGCGGCATCACCGACATCAGCCGCTTGCTCGATCGCATCGCAACTTCTTCTTCGACCGAAGCCGCGCTTCGCGAAACCCTTCGCACCGATTACGCCGACCTCGGGCAGCAAACCGTGGAATATCTGCGGCGCGCCTACGTCCGCTGACGGCCGGTGCCCATTCGAAAGCTGCTCAGTTATTCGGTAAGCACAAATAAAGCAGCAATTGTTCCGTTAGAGAGTGGCCAACAGTCCTGCTAGGAGAGCGGCGCGCTCGGGGAGCCTGCGGATTATCACGTGTTCGCGCGGTGTATGCGCCCCGTCGCCCACGGCGCCGAGTCCGTCCAATGTGGGAATGCCCAGCGCCCCGGTAAAATTTCCGTCGGAGCCGCCGCCGGTGCCCGCTTCGCCCAATGCAAGCCCGCATTCGCGCATCAGCGATTGGGCATGGCGAAACAGGGCGCTCACACCCGCCGTTCGTTCGAGCGGCGGCCTGTTCACTCCCCCACGCACTTCGAGCTTCGCGCCTTTCAGGATGGGGCGCAGGCTGTGGAACTTCTTGTCGAGCCCGGCCGCATCCGATAAGTGCGCGAAGCGAATGTCAACCTGCGCCCGAGCCTGATCCGGAACGACGTTGGAAACGGTGCCTCCGGAAACAACCGTGGCCTGGACGGTGATTCCGCGGCGTGGGTCGTTCATCGCTATGAGCCGCTCGATCTGCAGCGCGAGTTCGTGGACGGCGTTCACGCCATCCTCCGGGTTGATGCCGGCGTGAGCGGCCCGGCCCGTTACCAGAAGTTCGGCGCTGCCGACGCCTTTGCGGGAAGTCTTGAGGCGGCCTTCGCTACCCAGAGAAGGTTCGAGCACGAGGACCGCTTTGCTGCGCCGGGCTTCGCTTTCGATCAATTTGCGTGACGTAGCGCTGCCGATTTCTTCGTCGGAGGTCCAGAGAAACACGAGGCGTTTGCTGGGCCGGATGGCCGCAGTTTGAAGCGCGTCGATCGCGCAAAGGGCCATAACCAGGCCGCCCTTCATATCGAAGGTCCCGGGGCCCCAGGCACGTCCGCCGGCCGCGCGAAATGGCATCTTCTCGATCGTGCCAAGGGGATAAACGGTGTCGAGATGCCCCAGCACCAGGACTTGGCCGGCCGGACGACCGCTCCCTGGTGAAATCTCGGCGCGCACGTGATTCCCGCGCTTCGCTTGCCGGACGATTTGAACCTTCGCTCCGCGCTGCCGCCACTCCTCGGCGACGATTTGCCCCATGGCGTCCACGGCAATTTTGTCGTGGCTCGGCGATTCGCACACGACGAACCGCTCCAGCAGACGCAGCATTGCCTCTTCGCCGCGCCTCAATTCGCGCAACAGCGCGCGTATGATCGTGGCGTTTTCTTTCAAGGCTGGCCGCCTCCACCAGTGCCGGGTGTGTCGGACTCCGTTGCCAACGGTTTGACCAGCAGGACCGTGGTGTCGCGGGCCGCGTCGTAGACCATCGCCAGATGCACCAGAACCGAGCCGCGCGGAAATTTGAAAAGAAATCGAAGCTCCGATCTCGCGTTGGCACCCGATGACCGCATCCTGGCCAGCTCTCCCGCGAACTCCTTCACTGCCGTGCAGGGAGCGATATCGCGAAAGAAATTCTTGCCGACTACCCGCGCCGGATCGAGCTTCGAAAGCGAAGCCTCCGTTTTGTTGTAGCCAACCACAGTTCCCTCGCCCTTCAACTGGATCACGCCATAGGGCAGGTCGTCGAAATACTCCGGGGGGATGTGGGTCAGATCTTCGATCGGGACGCCGATCACAAAGCCCATGCACGGCAGGCAGATTCCGTGCGAAACGGGCTTGGCTGGATCGCCCGGCTTGAGTTCCTTCATACACCACGCACAACGAACGGGCCCAAAGCTTTCCGGGGAATCATCCACGGGCCAAGATTATCACGGTCCGCCGCGCGTTTCCGGTTGGCGCGCGATTCAGATAGAATTGGCGTCGATTCTTGCGGCACAGCACATCGCCGGACAAATACACGCCGAGGTCAACGCATGCTTCTCGACATCAACGGGATCCAGAAGATTCTTCCCCACCGCCCGCCCTTCCTTATGGTGGACGCTATTGAAGAAATGGAACGATGGAAACGGATTGTGGGAATAAAGAACGTCACCATGAATGAAAACTACTTTCAGGGCCATTTCCCGGGCAAGCCCATCATGCCGGGGGTGCTCATCATCGAATCGATGGCGCAGACGGGCGGCCTGCTTCTGCTGCAAGAGGTGGAAGACCGCGAAAAGAAGCTGCTCTACTTCGTCTCCATCGATAACGCGCGCTTTCGCCGGCCGGTGATTCCCGGCGATCAGCTGCGGCTCGAGATGGATGTTCTGGCGTGGCGCAACGGCTTCTGCAAACTCCAGGGCCGCGCCACGGTAAAGGGCGAACTCGCCGCCGAAGCCACGCTCATGTGCAAGATGGTCGATATCGACACGGTGCAAGCGCCGGCCCCGGCAGCGCCCCAGGAATCGGTTGAGAAGGCGCGATGACCGAAATCGATCCCCGGGCCATCGTTTCTCCCTCGGCGAAGTTGGGACAAAATGTTCGAGTCGGGGCGTTCGCGGTCATCGGCGATGAAGTGGAGCTGGGCGAAGGCTGCATCGTCGAGAACCATGCGGTGGTGCGAGGGCCTTCCAAGTTCGGCCGCGACAACCACTTCCATTCCTTCTCCGCGATCGGCGGTGACCCGCAGGATCTCACGTTCCACGGCGAGCGCGCGTGGCTCGAGGCCGGCGACGCCAACGAATTTCGCGAATTCTCGACCGTGAACCGCGGGACGGACAAGGGCGGCAACGTCACCCGCATCGGCAGCAAGAATCTGATCATGGCGTACGCGCACGTCGCGCATGACTGCATCCTGGGAGACCGCGTGGTGCTGGAAAACGGGGCCCAGCTGGCCGGCCACATCCACGTGGAGGATTACGCCGTGGTTTGCGCATTCAGCCTCGTGCACCAGTTCACGCGCATCGGACGGCATTCTTATATCGGCGCGAATACCGTGATCACGCAGGACGTGCTGCCGTTTTCCATGGTGGTAGCCCCGCGCGGCACTCGCTGCTATGGCATCAACGGCGTGGGTCTCGAGCGCCGCGGCTACTCGCCGGAACGCATCAAGGCCATCGAACAGGCCTTCCGTTTTCTGCTTCGTTCGAAGTTGAACACCGCGCAGGCGGTCGAGAAAATGCGTGGAACCCTCACCCACTCCGAGGACGTCCAATTACTCATCCAGTTCATTGAGTCGGCAACCGGACGCGGCTTGACGAAATAGGAAAGAAATGGCCGCCATCGCTGAAAACGCGCCGGGAAACTGGGGGCTCATCGCCGGGAACGGCGACTTTCCTTTTCTTGTGCTGGAGGGCGCGCGAAGCCGCGGGATCGAAATGGCGGTGATCGCCATACGCGAAGAGGCATCCCCGGCCCTCGAGAGCGCCGCGCGGCGCTTCCACTGGATCAGCCTCGGCGAACTCGGCCGCGGCATCGACCTGCTGCACCAGGAGGGAGTGACGCGCGCGGTGATGGCCGGGCAGGTGAAGCACAACAAGATTTTCAGCTCGATCCGGCCGGACTGGCGTCTCGCGAAGCTTTTATTTGCGCTTCCGAAGAAAAATACCGATTCGCTGATCGGAGCCGTCGCGCGGGTGCTGGAAGACGAGGGCATCGAGCTGGTCGATTCCACCAGTTTTCTCGGTCCGCTGCTCCCGGCGGAAGGCGTGCTCACCCGGCGCGCGCCCGATGAGGGCGAGGCCGCCGATATCGCTTACGGACGGCAGGTGGCCCG
>JBEKTG010000283.1:0-5127 GCA_049516275.1 Candidatus Acidiferrales bacterium | reverse complement strand
CGCTCGTGTGCCTCGCTGTTATAAACCCATGCCACGACCTGCGGCAGCAAGACACACGAACTCAAGATAAAATCGATGATGAACATCAGGTCCCACGCCACGCGCTTCTGCGAGAAAGGCGTCCACATGCGCGTGCCGAAAGACGTGGTGCCATCGAGCAGGATGTGGCTCGCGATTCCGACTCCGTAGATTACGGTAAGAATGGGCCACGAGGGCGTTTCGATGCCGCGGCGCCTCGCTATCGCGCGCGTGAGCCAGGCCAGCGCCGCCGCAAAAAAGGGCAGCGCGACAAACGAATGCGTGATCCCGCGGTGATACTTCACGATGGCCATCGGATCGCGCGCGGCAACTTCCGCAACGAAGTCGATGTCTGGGAAGACTGCGCCCAGAGTGGCCGCAAAGGTGGCGACTCTCCCTTGCCGATCGGAAAAAAATCCTTTGCCGAGAAGCGCGCCGGTGATGCCGTGGGTTATCGGGTCCATTGAGATTTGGAAAAGGGGGATATGTTCACGATAGATTCAGGGTCAGGCAACTTGAATCAGCGGACACCGTTTCGCAAGCACTTCGCCAATCACGCGGGCGGGAATGTCGCGAGCCTGCAGCGCGGCGAGCGCCGACTCGGCTGCGTCGGGTGCAATCGACACCAGGAGGCCGCCCGAGGTCTGCGGATCATAGAGCAATGCACGCATTTCCTCGGGCACGCTGGCGTCAAATCCCACGCAGCCTTCGAGAAATTCCCGGTTGTTGGCGAGGCCGCCTGAAAAACATCGATTTCGCGCGGCGTCGATTGCGCCCGAAAGATAGGCAATCGATGCGTGATCGATTCGCAGCGAAACGCCGCTGCCGATGGCCATTTCCCGCGCGTGACCCAGAAGGCCGAATCCGGTTACGTCGGTGACGGCGTGGATTGCGCCGCTGCCTTTGGCACCCTGGATAGTCGATTCGATTTCGCGCAGAATTTCCGCCGCTTGCCGATTCAGCCTCGTCATCGACGCTGTGGAACACTTCACGGCTGCATCATCTGTCCGCCCGCTTTTCAGTGCCGTCGATATCACGCCCGTGCCCAAAGGCTTGGTGAGAAGCAGTCGATCCCCTGGCTTTGCCCCAACGTTGCGCCAGATTTTCGTCGGATCAATCAGGCCCGTTACGGCGTAGCCGAATTTCAATTCGTCATCGCGGATCGAATGGCCGCCCACGACGGTGCAGTTTGCTTCCGCCATTTTGGAAAGGCCGCCGCGCATGATTTGCTCCAGGATTTCGGCGGGGCTCGCAGAGGGGAACGCGACGATCGTGAGCGCCGAAATCGGGCGGCCTCCCATGGCGTACACATCGCTGAGCGAATTCGCCGCCGCCACCTGGCCGAAAAGGAACGGATCGTCAACGATCGGCGTGAAAAAATCCACGGTCTGAACGAGCGCTAAGTCTGCCGTGATCTTATAGATGGCGGCATCGTCGCTGGTTTCAAATCCGACGAGCACATTCGGGTCAACGACTGGCGTGAGCCGCTTGAGTACAGCGTCCAGCACACTTGGGCTGAGTTTCGCGGCGCAGCCTGCAGCCTTCGCCATCGTGGTTAACCGAACCGGCTCGGTCAAAATAGGCTGCCTCCAGAAGAAGTGGATTATAGCGTATTGGTGTGAATGGAAAGGAAAAGCACCGGAAAATCAGCTCGAACTTGCGGCGGAGCGCATGGGGATTATGATTTTGTCGTCATCCTCGCCAGGGATCGTGATGTGGCACTGACCTTCGAACACTGCTCCCGGCTCGATCACCATGCACGGGGCATGAACTTCGCCCGTAATGATGCCGGTGGGCTGGATGGTGACTTTCTTCGTCGCGCGGATTGTGCCATCGAACCTGCCGGCAACGATCACCTGGCTGCCGCTGATTTCTCCTTCGACGGCTGCGTTCTCACCGAGGATCAGGGTTTCCTGCGAAACAATCGTTCCCTTCATTTCGGAATTAATGCGAAACGTGCCCTGGGTTTCGAGCTTGCCGTCGACCTTGATTCCCTGTTCGAGGAAACCGGTCCATTCGCCTGACTCGTCGTTTTTGTGATCAAACCAACCCCACGGCATGTCGCTCTCCTCTTTCGCTGTTACAAGCTTTCATTCTCTCATCAGTTGATCGTAGAGGCGAGCAAGGTCACTATCGCTGTAGTATTCAAAAATCAACTGCCCGGAACCGCCTGGCTTCAGGGCATGGAGAAGCACCCGCGTCCCGAATCTGCGTTGAAGATCCTCCAGCGCGGCTTTGGTATTGGGATCGACGCTACGTGAGGTGGGAACTGCGGGCATTCGTGGGCCACGGGCTGCGAGGCGTTCCACCTGGCGGACGGTCATGCCGCCTTTGGCAACTCGCCGTGCAACGTCGAGTCGTGTTTCCGCGTCCGGCAAGGCGAGCAGCGCGCGGCCGTGCCCCGCAGTGAGCGTTCCACGTTCGAGCATCTCCTGGATCGGTGGCTCGAGCTTGAGAAGGCGGACGGCGTTGGCTATGGTCGCGCGGTCTTTGCCGGTTTTCTCGGCGACCTGCTCCTGCGTCAGATGGAAATCATCGGTCAATTTCTGGAAGGCGTGCGCTTGCTCGATGGGGTTCAGATCTTCGCGCTGAAGGTTCTCCACCAGCGTCATCTCAAGCGCTGTTTCTTCCGGCACGTCGCGCACGACAATAGGCACGCGGCTCAGCTGGGCTCTTTGCGCTGCGCGCCAGCGGCGTTCCCCGGCGATGAGCTGGTAGCGGGTCCCCATTCGGCGAACGACCAGGGGCTGCACGATGCCGCTTGCACGAATCGACTGCGCCAGTTCGTTCAGCGCTTCCTCGCGGAAGTAAGTTCGCGGCTGATAGGGGCTGGGATCGATCAGGTCGATGTCGGCGTGCAGCAGGCCGTCATTCGGAAGGGGTGCCGGAGCCAGCGCCGTCGCTGCCGCTGTTCCTGTCCCTGCTGGCGTCGCTCCCGCCGGACCCGCCTGACTTTGAGGCACCTGCGGATGCTGCGGCCGCAACGGCTGCTCCGGTTCCCGTATCAGCGCGCTCAATCCCCTGCCCAACGCGTTTCTGGGCATTTGCGATTACCTCCCTGGCAAGTTGAATGTAGCTTTCGGCACCTTTACTATGTATGTCGTAAAATATAACGGGCATCCCATGGCTGGGAGCTTCGGCCAGCCTCACATTCCTTGGTATAACACTTGAAAATACCTGCGATCCAAAGAAGCTTCGCAGATCGGCGGCGACCTGCTTTGAGAGCGTAGTGCGGTCGTCGTACATGGTGAGAAGAATGCCCTCGATGGCCAAGGAGGGGTTGATGGTACGACGCAGGCGCATGAGTGTATCCAACAGCTCCGATACGCCTTCCAGGGCGAGGTACTCGCATTGAATGGGGACGAGCACAGAATCGCTGGCGGCCAGGGCATTCAAGGTTAGAAGATCGAGAGATGGTGGGCAGTCGATTAATATAAACGCGTAATTGTCGCGAATCTTCTGAAGTGCCTTCTTAAGCCGGTATTCCCTGTGCTCCATCGAGACCAGTTCAACGGTTGCACCGACAAGGTTCTTGTCCGAGGGGATCAGGTCCAGCCCATCGATTTGGGCATCGATTGTGACCCTTTCGATGGGCTCATCCAGGATCAGAGTCTGGTAAAGGGTTCGACGGGCAGGATCTCGCGGGAATCCCAGGGCGCTGGTGGTATTTCCCTGAGGATCGCAGTCGATAATGAGCGTGCGTTGTTCAGAGGCCGCGAGAGAGGCCCCAAGGTTTACGGCGGTGGTTGTCTTGCCGACTCCACCCTTCTGATTAGCAATCGATATGACCCTCGCCAATATTTCCCCCAGTGCGCGGAGAATGTAACAGAATGCTTTCGGGACCTGCAAGGTGTTTCACGTGGAACAATCAAATGGGCAATCAAAAGCCTGATGATGTATGTTCCACGTGGAACATGTCACCGGAGCCGACCAGACAGCAGATTGCGTCTGCTAGAATTTGGTACGAGAATCGGACCGGACCACTCCCACAGTACGGAGTGAACCTTCGCTAGCATTTCAGCGTCCTCTTGCCCGATCCACAACACGAGCCTTCCTTTCTCCGCTAGGAACTTTCGCGCGAAGGCCAGGAGAGCGTCAAAATCTCCGACGGCCCGCGCCGAGATGAAATCGAAGCGCTCATCTTCTGAAGGAGAAGGGGTTGCCACATCTTCCATGCGGCTATTCAGGACGCGAACATCGCCATCGATCCTCAGCTTCCTGGACACTTCTCTTAGAAACGTGCATTTCTTGATGTTCGACTCGATCATCGTCAAATTAATCGATGGGCGGGCCAGCCGTATGGGTAGGCCGGGAAAACCGGCTCCCGATCCAACGTCGGCGAGCCGACCATCAGAGATTGCGCCCGCCGTCAAGGCGAAAATACTCTCTCCGAAGTGAAATCGGATGATTTCCACAGGGTCGGTGACTGCCGTAAGCGACATTTTGCGATTCCAAACGAGCAGCATTTCGACGTAGGAGCGGATTTGCGAGGACAGAACCTCGTTGGACTTAACTCCATATGGCTGTAGCTCTTCCGCAATACGCGAAATAGAAATGCTAGACATATACTATATTTGTAGTTGCACTTTTGGGGCGTTGACGTCTTGGCCGGGCCACTTGCCGGGAGCTAGAATCCCCACCGTTAGGTCCGCGACAAAATGGGAAATCACTGGGGGAAGCACGGTGCCCGTCCACCAGCGTATCGCCGAGAAACATACTCCGATCACGAACGTAGCACTGACGCCGCGCCGTCCTTGATAAAGATGGGCGATGGCAAACAGGGCCGCTGAGCCAAGAATCGCTAGAACTGCAACTCCGCTCAATTCCTGAAAGAGCGCCTGCACAAATCCGCGGTAAATAATCTCTTCGCAAATCGCTACCGTAGTCACCACCGCGACAAAGGCAGCGCGTTCCATGTTGTCCTGCGGAAAGATTCGCGCTGCCATCTGCGTCATCATTCTGGGTGCTTCAGAGGGGTGAAGCGCCAACTGCCGCAGGCTGAGCAATTGATTGGTCAGAATCAACGCGGAGAGAACCACGGTAACGCCTATCGCAAGCGGGACATGCGGAAGGGCCAAGCCCAATTCCGCGAGGCTGAGCCGATGAACT
>JBEKTG010000282.1:0-5138 GCA_049516275.1 Candidatus Acidiferrales bacterium | reverse complement strand
GCCTCCACCAGATCGGCCGGCACGCCGTTTTTCGCGTCGTCGGAGAGAATCCCCTGCAATTCCTTTAGCAGCGCTTCCCCGTTACCGCCCTGCGGATACGCTGCCATCGCGTACGCGACGCTCGCATTGGGCATGGCACTCAGTGAAAAGCCCGAATCGAGCGCCTTCCCTTCCGGCACGAGCGCGTAGAGACTCCCCCGCTGGCTGCTCAGCACGTCGCCCAGGACGTTCACCGCCGCGAAATCCGGGCTGTCCGATCCCGGCCAGCGCAGCGATACAACCGCCAGCCCGTACGGCAAATCGGTATCCAGCTTCAGTGTTTGCGTGGCGACGCCTCCCAGCTTCACTTCGGGCCGCGCCGGAATCTTCTTCTCCGGTATGTCTCCGAAGAGCTTCTTTACTTCGCCAAGGGTTTTCTGCGGGTCCACGTCGCCGACGATCACCATGATGGCGTTGTTCGGCGCATACCAGGTGTCGTAGAACTGGTGCAGCATCGGTCCGGTGGTCCTGTCGAAGGAAGGGCGCGATCCAAGCGCGTCGTGTTCGTACGGAGTTCCGCGAAACATCGCTGTCAGCAGCTTGGTGTAGAAGACGTATTGCGGATTCGAGAGGTCCTGCGCCACTTCCTGTTCGATCGCGCCGCGCTCCTGGTCCCACAATTTGTCGGTGTCGAGCGCGCCGCGCATCCGCAGCCCCTCGATGTGCATTGCGACGTCCAGGTCCTCCGACGGAACGGTGAAGAAGTACTGCGTCACGGTCTGTTGCGTGTCCGCGTCGAAATTCCCGCCCATAGCCGCCGAAATATTCGCCAGCTGCGCCGCGGAGAGGTCCGGGGTCCCGCGAAACATCATGTGCTCCTGCGCGTGCGCCATGCCCGGAAAGCCCGCCGGCGCTTCATTGGAGCCCACGAGGTAATTCACCACGATGGTCGCCACCGGCGCCAGATTGTCCGGCACGATGACCACGCGGAGGCCGTTTGCGAGCGTCTCGCGCACCGTCGCAGCGCCAGGACTCGCCGTGCCGACGGGCGATTCCGCCGCTGCGGTACGGGCCTGCAAGTGTCGGCTCCTTGCCGCGACTCCCAGAATGAGAGCAGCTCCTACGATGATCACCAGAAAAATTAAAGATAAGCCTCGTCCAAACGCGCGCATCTCCACGATCCTCCGCGATCCATTCTACTCCACCGCACTGAAAGCCCTCGGCGAGCCTTCCTATGTTCCTCCGAACGAAACGAAAAATTCCTCGCGGATTGGCGGGATGAGGCAACCGAGGACGAAAGGCCCTTGCAAAAATCGGCAGCGCCGCCCGCCGACGCTGATATCGCCCAGCGGACTGTTTATAAATCTTTTATGCACCCTTTATACCTGGTTTAGGCCGGCTCAGTAGCCTTCCTACGGAACCTGCATCAGGCACGCAAGCCGGGAGGCCTCTATGATCGCCACCCTAAGTCCCAGCGAGCAACTCGATCATTACCGCATCGACCGCCTCGTCTCGCGCAGCGGCATGGCCACCATCTTCCGCGCCACCGACCTGCGCGATGGTCGCGTGGTGGCCCTCAAGGTTCCCCATCCCGAACTGGAATGCGATCCGCTTTTCTTCGACCGCTTCCATCGCGAGGCCGAAATCGGCCGCAAATTCGACCATCCCGGCGTGGTGAAGGTGCTGCCGCAGTTTGACCCCAGCCGCGTGTACATGACGATGGAATGGGTGGAAGGCCGCCTGCTGCGCGAGATCCTCGACGAAGAGAAGAAGCTCCCGCCCGAACGCGCGGAACGCATCGCTATCGGCATCTGCGAAGCGCTCGAATACATCCACCAGGGGGGAGTGATTCACCGGGACCTGAAGCCGGAAAACATCATGGTCGATAGCGAAGACCGCATCAAGCTGATCGACTTCGGCCTCGCCGGAGAGGTCGCGGGCCGCCGCCTCACCTTCGCGCACATCACGAAATCGATGGGCACGCCCGACTACATCTCGCCCGAGCAGGTGAAGGGCGCGCGCGGCGACGCCCGCAGCGACGTCTATTCGATGGGCATCATTCTCTACGAAATGCTCACCGGACAGGTGCCGTTCCGCGGCCCCAACCCACTGGTCGCCATGAACCAGCGGTTGGTGAACGATCCCGAGCCTCCGTCGCATTTCGAGCCTGCGGTCACGCGCCCGCTGCAGGAAATCCTCTGGCGCGCCCTCGAACGCGATCCGCGCAACCGCTACCCCAGCGCCCGCCAGTTCGCCTGGGACCTGAAACACCAGGACGAGATAGCCCTCCCCGACCGCCCGCAGTTCCGCGACTGGTACACCAGCCGCATGCCCAAGCCTCTCAACGCGCGCCTGTTCATCATGATCGGGCTGATCCCAGTGGTAATCTTCGCCCTCCTGCTGCTCGCAGCCCACCACAAGTAACCGCAGTTTGCCGCACCAGCGGCCCTGGCTGTTGTCACACTTGCTGTGGCCGGGCCGTCGTTTCAATGTTTCTAATATTTTATACATTGTAGAAATGTATTACTACATTGTAGAATAAATGCATGCCCAAAGAACCGCGCGCCGCTGAATTCGAGCAGATGGTCCTGCTCGCCATTCTTCATCTGGGAGAAAACGCGTACGGAATGACCATCCGCCGCGAGATCGAAGACCGCACCGAGCGCCGGACCTCCCTCGGCGCCGTCTACACCACCCTTGATCGCCTCGAAAAGAAGGGTTACGTCCGCTCCTGGACTGGCTCCTCTGCCCCGCAGCGAGGCGGCCGTTCCAAACGCCTCTTCAAGGTCCAGCCCCTCGGCAAAGCCGCCCTCAGAAATTCAGCCGCAATCCTCGCAGCAATGACCGCAGGCTTGGTGGGCAGCCTAGCTGACTTTTTCGCGAAGTCCCCCCTGCGCAATTCCCGCCTTCGCACAAGGCGACCTCGTTCGAAGCCTCGCGAGGTCGATCTGAATTAGTTGGCGGGACTCGCGCGCTCCGTGAGGTACACGCCGATCAGCACCAGCAGGCCTCCGGCCAGCAGATGCTGCGTGGGGTGCTCCCCCAGCAGCGGGATCGAAATGAGGATCACGACCACCGGCTGAACGTAGTTGACTGCAGCCGCGCGCGACGGCTCGATGTAACGCAGCACCCAGCTGTAAATCGTGTAGGACACAACCGTGGTAATCAGCGCCATGTATAGCATGGCCGCCAACGCGATCCAGCTCACGCTTCCCCACTGGAGGTGAAGCGCCTGGTGCAGCGCCACGGGCGCGGCCATCAAGCCCGCGGCGCACACCATATAGGTATTCATCGATACAGCGTCGTACCGCATCGCGATTCTCTTGGCGAGAACGGTGTAGAAAGCGAAGCCCAAAATACTCAGGAACGTGTACAGATCGCCCAGAAGCAACGGAGAATGCAGCTCGACGCCGTTGCCGGTCTCGAGCAGGACTACGCCGAGAAACGAAATCAGCATCCCGGCAGTCTTCGCCGGGGTGAGCTTTTCCAGCGCCAGCGCGACGGCCAGCGCCAGTACGAGCACCGGTCCGAGCGCCCTCACGATCACCGAATGCTCCGAGGTGGTCTGGGTGAGCCCCAGCACGAAGCACCCCGAATTGATGATTACCCCGAAAAAGCCGAGCACCGCGAATGCCCCGATGTCGCGCCGGTCGAGGGGCGTCCTGCGGGGCTGCGCGAAATAGACCGGCAGCATCAGAAGCGCGGCCAGCGGCATCCGGATCGACGCGAACGACATGACATCCATGTGCCGCAGGCCGATTTTCGCCGCGACAAAGTTAAAGGACCAGATGAGCATTACCACGATCAGGCCGAGGGCAAGCAGGAGCGGGCTCGGCCGGCGGGAAGAAGGACTGTAAGAGCTACTTTCGATCGAAGAAGAGGCGTTCAAGTATTACTCAAGAACTTCACGGCGGTGCGTAATCGATTCGATGCGGTCGATGCGCGGCGTGTAACCGATGCCTGGACTCGTCGGGACGCGAATGGTGCCGTGCTTCGAGACTTCAACTTCCGGTTCAATTACGTCCTCATCCCAGTAGCGTCGGCTAGCCGACACATCACCTGGAAGATTAAAGTTTGCCAGCGACGACATGGCGATGTTATGCGCGCGTCCGATGCCGGATTCGAGCATTCCGCCGCACCACACCGGGATCGAGTGCGCCTGGCAGAGGTCGTGCATGCGCCGCGCCGCCGCATGACCGCCCACGCGCCCGAGCTTGATATTAATGATGCGGCAAGCCTTGGTCTCGATGGCGGCGCGGGCATGGTCGAACTCGTGAATGCACTCGTCGAGGCAGATGGGCGTGTCGAGCTCCCGCTGAAGCTGCACGTGGGAAAAGATGTCGTCCCAGCCGAGCGGCTGCTCGATCATGATCAGGTAGAACGCATCGAGCGCCTTCAGCAGCGGCGTGTCTTTGAGCGTGTAGGCGGAGTTGGCGTCCACCATGAGGCGGATGCGCGGGAAGCGCTCGCGGAGCGCGCTGACCAGACCGATATCCGCGCCCGGCTTAATCTTAATCTTGATGCGCTGGTATCCCGCGAGCAGTTCCTTCTCAACTTTCGCGAAAAGTTCCGGAAGCGTGGGCTGCAGGCCGATCGAGACGCCGCAGGGGATTTCTTCGAGCGTCCCGCCGAGAAGCTTTGCGAGGGGCAGGTTCTTGTGCTTCGCTTCGGCGTCCCACAGCGCTGTTTCGACCGCCGCTTTGGCCATGTTGTAGCCCCGCACCGGAGCCAGAAGATCTCCAATCTCGCCCGCGGAGACGAATTCCCTGCCCTTTAGCATGGGCCAGAGATAATCGCGAACGATCAGCCAGGTCGTTTCGGTGGTCTCGTAGGAGTAGAACGGATTCTCGCCGGCCGTCGACTCTCCCCAGCCCGCGACGCCGTCCATGTCCGCCTCGACAAGAACGATGCGGCGAAGCTGGGTCTTGCCGAAGCTTGTCTCAAACGGAGAGAGAAGCCGCAGATGAATTTCCCGGAGCGTGATTTTTCGCAGGCGCATAGGTCCCGAATAAAAGCTTTGATAAGCACTTTAATAACAGCGACTTTTAAAAAGATACGTGAGGCCCCGCGAAAAGCAAGGGCGATCGGCCTCGCCGGTTCAGTGCTGTTGCAGGGAGGGCAGCTGCAAACCCGCGATCGTGGCGGCATCCTGCAGGATG
>JBEKTG010000281.1:0-5157 GCA_049516275.1 Candidatus Acidiferrales bacterium | reverse complement strand
GTTGCCTTTGCGGGTGCCCGACCCTTCGGTGTCAAGGGTCGGTCTTTCTTTTGACGTGCGTTTTTCATTGTAATCCTGAGCCCGTAGGCGCGAAGCGCGGGTGGGTGAGGGACCTGCTTCTTCTTTCGCTCCCAGGCGTTCCCCCTGTCAAAAGCTTCGGCGCGCCAGTGCGCCCCCCCGGGAACGCCAATCTCCCGATTGGCGCCGTGCCTCTTGCGCCGGGTCCGCCTAGCCTTGCTCAGTCACCCCGAGCGCAGCGAAAGATCCCTCTTGCTTGGCCAACCCATATCCCGTGGAACGCCTACCATTTCTTCCCGATCGCATCGATTCCCGACTTGGCCAGGTCTTCGGCCGTCATCGCGATTTTAAGTTCGCATTTGGCATGGAAGGTTAGAAACCACGGCTCGGCGAGCGCGGGAATCCTCGACGCGTCGGCGAGATCGACGATTATCCATCCGCTCCGCTGGCCGTCGGTGTCGGTAAAGTAGGCGGCTTCCGGCTTCGCTTCGCCCAAAATCTTCTTGATCTTGGCGCCCGCCGATCCATCCCTCACAAAACTGTTGAACGGCTCGACCGGCATCGTGACGTGTAGAATCACCCTCATGTGGAATACCCTCCTTGAGCGTTTAGTGGGAGTTGCTTGCGTCGCCCGCGCCGCTGGAAATGGCCGTGGCCTCCGTATCGGCCCCGAAAACGCGGCGAAAAATCGCGTCCACGGCGCGCAACTGTCGCCGCAGGTCGAACGTATGCGCGAGAGCCTTCTCGTCCAGAAATTTTCGAATGTTGGGATCGGCCGACACGCGCTGCTGAAAACTCGACTCCGATTCCCATGCCGCCATGGCGTGCGCCTGCACCCATTTATAGGCGCCCTCGCGAGGCGCCCCATGCTCCACCAGGTCCTGCAGGAGCTGCCCGGAAAACACCAGCCCCTGCGTGGCGTTCAGGTTGCGCAGCATCCGTTCGGGGAACACCTTCATGTTGGCGACGATCTCCGTGGTGCGGTGCAGCATGTAATCGAGAAGAATGGTCGAGTCGGGCAGGATCACGCGCTCGACCGAACTGTGCGAGATATCGCGCTCGTGCCACAGGGCGATATTCTCGATCGCCGCCACCGAATTGCCGCGCACGACGCGCGCCAGCCCGCAAATCTGCTCGCTCGATACGGGATTGCGCTTGTGCGGCATGGCCGAACTTCCGCGCTGTTCTCCGCCGAATGGCTCCTCGGCCTCACGCACCTCCGTGCGCTGAAGATGGCGGATTTCCTGCGCGATGCGCTCGAGTGACGCCGCCACAATCGCGAGCGTTCCCACATACTGCGCGTGCCGGTCACGTTCGATTACTTGCGACGTGATCGGCGCGGTTTCCAGTCCCAGCTTCTCGCAGATTTTCTGCTCGATTTCCGGGCCCAGGTGCGTGCAGGTTCCCACCGCCCCGGAAATCTTTCCCACGGCCATCTGCCGGGCGGATACCTGAAAACGCGCCGCGTCGCGGCGATTTTCGGCGTACCAGTTCGCCACCTTCAGGCCGAAGGTGATCGGCTCGGCATGAATGCCGTGCGTGCGGCCGATCTCCGGAGTGTCCTTAAATTCCCACGCGCGGCGCTCGAGCACGTCGCCCAGCTTCTCGATTCCCTGCTCGATCAGGCGCGACGCATCGCGCATCAGCAACGCCTGCGCGGTGTCGACCACGTCGTTCGAGGTGAGCCCGTAGTGCAGCCAACGCGCCGCTTCCGGATCGCCGACGGTCTCCTGCACCGCGACGGTGAACGCGATCACATCGTGGCGAACCTTGGCTTCGATCTCGTGGATGCGGGCCACGTTGATCCGCGCCCGCTCGCGCAGCTTCGCGGCAGCGTCGCGCGGCACGGTGCCCGCTTCGGCCAGCGCCTCGGTGGCCGCCAGCTCCACGTCCAGCCACCTCTGAAACTTGTTCTCGTCGCTCCAGACGCGCCCCATCTCGGCGCGCGTATAACGTGGTATCAATCGAGTCTCCTTCGGGTCGCAGCAGAAAGGAACGCTTGATGATACCTGAAATAAGAAATTTTATCGGCGAGGACTTCGATTCTGGTGGCACAGGCGCTCCTGCGTGCGCTTCGTTCAAACGTTCCGCGTCTGGTACAATGGCGCGTTTCCGGTAACCACGATACCGAGGAGATCACGGGTGGCGAAGAACGTTGCGTTGAATGTGGAGACCGCCGAGCGGCCGGCGGCGGAGAAAAATTCCCCGGGCGGCAAACGGCTGAAAATCGGCATGATCGGTTTCGGCACCGTCGGCCGTTCCGTGGCGAAAGTCCTGAGCAAGGATCCCAGCGGCCCGCTCTCGCTCACCCACATCTGCAACCGCAACATCGCCAAAAAGAAAGTGGACGGCCTGCCGCCCGGCATCCGCTGGACGGATAGCGCCGAGGAAGTGCTCGCTTCGGATGTCGACGTGGTTGTCGAACTCATCGGCGGCATGGAGCCGGCCTGCGAGTGGATTCGCAAAGCCCTGCAGGCGGGCAAATCCGTGGTCACCGCGAACAAGCTGCTGATTTCCGAGCGCGGCGCCGAACTTGCCGACCTCGCGCGCAAAATGGGACGGCGCCTGGAATACGGGGCGTCGGTCGCCGGCGGCATTCCCGCGATCATAGGCATCCAGGAGGGCCTTGCTGGCGATCAGCTTTACCGCATCGCGGGCATCCTGAATGGCACCTGTAATTACATCCTCACGCAGATGGAAGCCCACGGCGCCAGCTTCGACTCCGCCCTGAAGGAAGCGCAAAAGCTGGGCTACGCCGAGGCCGATCCCACCAGCGACGTGGAAGGCTACGACGCGCGCGCCAAGCTCGTGATCCTCACGCAGGCCGGCCTGCATCTGCGCGTGAAGAACGAGCAGATTCCCTGCCGTCCTATTTCGCTGATCGAGGCAGTCGATTTTGCGTACGTGCGCGAACTCGATTGCACCATCCGGCAGATTTCCTGCGCGCAGAAGGACACAACATCCAACGGCCTGCGGCTCTTTGCGGCCGTGCAGCCCGCCATCGTGCCGCTTTCCTCCCTCACCGCGCACGCCGAGGGCAGCAAAAATATGGTGACGGCTTCGGGCGAGTATGCGGGCCACATGGTTTTCTCGGGGTATGGAGCGGGAGGAGATCCCACGGCGGTGGCGGTCGTCTCCGACCTGTATTCGATTGCGCGCAGCGCCAATGCGCCGCAGGCTTACATCCAGACCACCGTCGAGACGCCCGACTCAGTGAGCGGGGATTTCACGGTGCCGCACTACATTCGATTCGTGGTGAAGGACCAGCCGGGAATCGTCGCGTCCATAGCGACGATCCTTGCGAAGTATGGGGTGAGCCTGGACGCCGTCATGCAGAAGCCGGGCTTCCCGCATGACCGCTTGCCGTTCGTGATGACCATCGAGGCGTGCAGCAGCAGCGTGCTGCACCGCGCACTCGATGAAATCGCCCGCCTGGACTTCCATGTCCAGGCACCGCTGTGCCTTCCGATCTTCGAATAGCCGCCCGCGCTTACGTCTTCAACAGCGGTGGCTGCGCCGCGGTTTGCAGTTGCGGCAGCGCTGGCCGAGGTGCCGGTGCAGGCGTAAATGCCGGAGTTGAGCTTCCTGCCGCCGGAGCTATCGGGGACGTAAAGATATCGTTCCGGTTCAGCGGGCTCGTAGTTTCGGGAGCGGGCGCGCCAGTCCCGTTAAACGGCGACGAGAACAAGCCGATGCTCGAACTTAGCTCGCCGTAAGTGCCATAACCCGGATCGGAGTACGCCGGAACGCCCGAGTTTATGCCGTAGTTATAGTCAGGAGCATAACTACCGTAGGAAAACGGATCGTACCAGTAGGGATTCCAATACGGGCTCCATCCCCAGGCCGGATAGCCCCATGAGATTCCCCAATACGGCCATCCCCAACCCCAGCCCCAACCGGGCCAGCCCCAGCCGAAACCGAGTCCCCAACCCCAGCCCCAGCCGCCATAACCCCAACCTCGACCTCCCCAGCCCCAGCCTCCGCGCCAGCCGTAACCCAAGCCGCCGCCAAACGCACCTATGCCGCGATTGCCGAACGCGCTTCCAACGCCAAACCTCGAGGTTGCGGAGAGAGACGCACTCTGCCCAAACCGGGAATTACTGAAGCCAGAGCCGGAGCGTCCTGCCAAAGAACTGCCGGACCGCAAGCTGGAAAACGCCGAAGCACCCGAAGCGGAACGTCCCGCAAAACTCGCCGAGGAGGATCGGCCTGCGGATTCGCCACCGCGGCTGCCGCCAAAGGAATGCCATTGTCCATCGGCGATCGCAGCGCTTGCGTTGCGAACTCCACCGCCTGCACGCGCACCGCCGCTACTTGCGAAGCTTCGCCCGCCTGCTCCAGCGCCCGCAGCAGCGCCGCCGCGTGCGCCTCCGAAAGAATGCCACTGCCCATCCGCAATCGCGCTGCGAGCGTTGGACGACCGCGCGGCGCCGTTCGAGAAACCGCGTCCGCCTGCATACGCCGAACCCCTGCCGCCGTAAGCCCCTCCATACGCGCCGCCCCGATAGGCCGAACCGCCGTACGAGCGCCCGCCGCCATATCCATAGCCACCAGCGCCGCCACGATACGCGGAGCCGCCGCCAAATGACCGCGCCCCCGAATACCCGCCGGAGCCATACGATCCTCCGCCAAACGAGCGACCGCCTCCGCCGCTGAACCCGCGGACACTACCGCCGCGGAAGCCGCCGCCTCCGCCCCCGCCGTGGAAACCACCCCCGCCGCCTCCGCGGGAGCCACCGCCTCCGCCGTGCCCTCCGCCACGCTGGGCGAATGAAGGGCTCGGCGAGCAAGCGAGCGCAAACATGGCCAGGATTGCGAGTAAAAACTTAGAAGAGAAAAACCAAGTAGAACAAGAAAAACTGGAGCGAGAAGAAGAGGAGGAATGGGTCATGGCTGACTACCTCCAAAATTCGTAAAATATCGATTCGCCCCGGTTCGCGTGGGGCCTGCTAAAATCATCCTACTCCTATTCGACTACTCGCGGTTGGTTTCGGTTGCACGCCCGGGCCGGTCCGCCGAAGCCGCAACGCCCTCGGCCATCGCCTTCTCCACTTCGTCCGGATCGCGCGGCAGGCGGGCGGTGAGAAGCTGGTAGCCGTCCTTGGTGACCAACACATCGTCCTCGATGCGCACGCCGAG
>JBEKTG010000280.1:0-5173 GCA_049516275.1 Candidatus Acidiferrales bacterium | reverse complement strand
CTTCCTCGGCCTTTTTGCGGTCGGTGATGTCCATCGTAATTCCTTGCATATATGCCGTTACTCCTTCGGCATCCCGGTGCACGCGGCCCTTTGCCGCAATCCAGTGAGAACTGGAATCTGGCCAGACGACGCGGTATTCGATGTTATATGGCACCCCCAGATTAAGGGTGTTCTTGACACTCTGATCGAGCCGCTGCCGGTCGTCGGGATGAATTACTTGTAAAATAGCCTGGTAGGTTAACTTATCGTTGGACGCCAATCCAAAGAGCGCGCGGAACTTTTCCGACCAAGTGATTTCATCTCGCTGAATGTTCCAAAACCAAGTGCCCATCTCCGCAGCCTCAACGGTCATCCGAACCGTCTCTTCGCTGTTGCGCAGGGCTTCCTCGGTTTTTTTGCGTTCGGCGATGTCCCGAATCGCCGCCGTCACCAGGATTCCTTCCGGGCTTTCCAGCGGGCTCAGCATGAGCTCAATCGGAAACTCGCTCCTATCTTTCCGCCGCCCTTTGAGCTCGATGCCGGTACCGATTTGCTGCGCCAGCGCGTCGGCAGCGGTTCGCGTGCCGTCTGCAATCAGCCGTTCCGCAAAACCCTCCGGAATGATGTTGGTCACCTTCTGCCCCAGGAGTTCATCGCGGTGATAGCCAAACTGTTTCTCCGCCTGCACATTCAGCAGGACAATCTCCCCCCTCTGGTTCACCACCACCATCGCATCCGGCGCCGCTTCCAGCAGCCCCCGGTATTTCGCCTCCGTTTCCTTGCGCTCGCTGATATCGCGGCTGATCTCGGAAAAGCCGAGCAGGGTTCCAGAAGAATCGCGCGCCGAGGTGATGACGACGTTGGCCCAAAATCGAGATCCGTCTTTGCGCGCGCGCCAGTGCTCTATTTCAGACCGGCCGCTGGCAGCCGCGATCTGGAGTTCCGCTTGCGGTTTACCTTGATCGATATCGTCTGGAAGATAAAAGCGGGAGAAATTCTGGCCGATGATCTCATCGGCTTTGTAGCCCTTGATTCGTTCAGCCCCGGCGTTCCAGCTTACGATCTTGCCGTGGGGGTCGAGCGTGAAGATGGCATAGTCCTGCACGCCTTCGACCAGAATCCGGAAACGTTCCTCACTCTCGAGAAATCTTGCCTCCGCCAGCTTGCGGGCGGTGATGTCCATGTTCACACCGATTGCCCGAGTGACGTTTCCCTGCTCGTCGAGAACCGGTTTCCCCGCGGCCGCCACATACCTCACCGTACCGTCGGCCAGAGTGATGCGGAATTCGGCCGATACCTGATCCTTTCCGTCGATAAGTCTCTGCAAGCTGGCTTCGGCATCCGGCAGATCTTCGGGAAATACCGTTGCGGACCACTTTTCAAACGGGATCGGAACGATGGGCGCGAAGCCGTAGATTTCAAACATCGTGGCATCCCAGATAAGCGCATTGCTGGCCAGGTCCCAATCCCACACACCCACTTTTGCAATGTTGGCGGCAAGGGACAAGCGCTCGCTCAGCGAGCGAAGGTTGGACTCAGCCTGCCTGTGTTCGGCGTCATCGAGTGCAATCTTCTGATTATTCTCAATCCAGAAATGGATGAAAGCCGCAAGGGTGAAAAGACTCGCAACAAGAAGGACACGATTTGCCAGGCCGACCCACAGGTTTGATGTCGCGGTCCGATGGAACCCCCAAAACTCCGCTGCAACAGTCAGAAAGGCGACGGCCGTGGCCGTGCCCCAGAGCAGCCGCTTGGAGCCTTGCGCGGCGCATAAGGCTAGCGGCAGCGTAAACAGGATTGATCCGACAAACTCCGCGGAAGTCCCGAAATCGAGCAACGCTACGAGCACAGTGATCCCGGCAATAAGGGCTGCGCCCGGCGCGCGATTCATCGGTCACCGCGACTTTCACGGCAGGCCAATGTGCCGCGCCACGAGATCGCACTCGCAGTCGGCAGGGCCACAACGGCGGCTCCAAACACGGCCTGTGCCATCCAACGAAATGAAGGCTTCGGTGTCATCTCACACCAGTTGGTACGGGAGGTTCTATTCCGGACACGACCCTGAAGGCTGAAAGAGGGCAGCCTGTAGCCGCGCCGTTATTTTGGAAAGGGACTGAATCCTACATCACCGTCAAGACCAGATCAAATGGGTTGTGCAGGCGGGTGTCCAATGGACCATGAACCAAAAGTATCCGTAAGAGAACGCAACGACCGGCTGGCGGAGATCCGCACTCAGAAGATTGGCATCCGCGCTGCACATGAGTGCCGCGCGGATTATAAGATTCAAATAAAAGCAAAGGTGTCTCTTTTAGGACAGTCCGCAGGTTCGCGTCGATCGGATCATGCATTTCTGAGAGCGCTGGCGGTACAAATCCAATAAGCGTGCCAATCCAATGCGCCAACGGAACATGCAACCGAAGCCGATAATCCAAAGTAGCGCGAGAGGTAAAATGAGTACAACTGCAAAGTCCCCACTAGGAATAAAAGAGAACGGCGCCGCGGCCCCGATTCAAGGCGTCGCGGATATTCTCGAACGTGAACTCCAGGCTGTGATCGCGGATTGGCTTGCACGAGTCGAGTACGAGCCGGATTTAACTTGTATCCCTCTAAGCTTTGAGGAGCGCACCGGCCATCTGCCTCAGCTTTTGCACGATGTCATCGCGCGATTGCGTCTCGACGCTTCGTCGAAAGCTCCGATTTCGGAGGCTGCGGGCATCCATGGAGATTTGCGGCGCAAGCAAGGCTACACCGTGGCCATGGCGGTCGAGGAATCTCGCCTGCTGCAAGTCAGCATTTTTTCCACCCTTCACAAAAATGTAAAACATTTGAACTTCGCCACCCTGCTTCCCAACATTGTGACGATCGCGGACGAGGTGGATGCGCAGTTGAAGCAGCAGATGCTCCGCTTCATGGCGGCGGATGCCGAGAAGTCTCGCCAGCCGCAATCGCACGTTTCCTGAGGGGAAAGCCGGATGCCAAGCCTCGCTTTTCAAGCCGCGAAACAGACGAAAACACGCGCAGCCGCCGAGTGCATTCTGCTCGTCGAGGCAAACCCGCCCGATGCAGCGACAATCCTGGAGGCATTAGGTTCGGCAACCGACGAGCCGTACTGCATGGAGTGGGCTATCGATCTTTCCAGTGCGATCAGGCGGTTATGTGGCGGCGGGGTGGGGGCTGTGCTGCTGGACCTGACATTGCCCGATAGCCGTGGCATCGAGACCTTCGACAAGCTCCACCAAGCCGTGCCTCGCGTGCCAATCTTGATTCTGAGCGAAGTGGATGCGGAGGAAATGGCAAGGCAAACCGTGGAGAGGGGGGCTGCCGATTACCTGGCCAAGGATCAGCTCGATGGCTACCGGTTAAGCCGTGTGGTACGCGCCATGATGGATTGCAACGCCCTGGAATCGAAGCATCTGGAAAATGAAGCTGCCGCCGCGACGCTTGACTCGATCGGAGAGGCGGTACTACGTATCGATTCTGATTTACAAATCGTGTATCTAAATCATGCCGCTGAAAAAATGACGGGGTGGCGCCGGGACGAAGCGCGGGGGGTTGCCCTGCGGGAGGTGCTTCGGCTCAGCGCTGGCGTCAGTGGCGCAGACTTTGCCGACGCAGTGCGAATCGCATTGCAAGGGGACGTGGCCGCGCCGGCAACGCCCATCGGCACGAACGTTATTCTCGTTCGACGGGACGGGTCTGAATGCGGAATTGAAATTAAATTGGCGCTTCTCCGCGACCACGTTGGAAACGTGACGGGGACGGTTGTGTCGTTTGACGATGTGAGCGCCGCACGGGCTGTTTCGCTCCAATTGACGCACTCGGCGGAACATGACGCGCTGACGGATTTGCCAAACCGCGTCCTTTTCGGCGACCGGCTGACCCAGGCGATTTCACTGGCGGAGCGCCAGCGCAAGCAGCTCGCGGTTTTGTTTGTCGATCTGGACCGCTTCAAAGGGATCAACGACTCCATGGGCCATGTTGTTGGCGATAAGCTGCTGCAATCGGTGGCCGGGCGATTGCTGGCTTGTGTTCGGCGGTCGGACACGGTAAGCCGGATGGGCGGAGACGAATTCGTGGTTCTCCTCTCCCAAGTCGAGCGCGCGGAAGACGCCGCCTTTAGTGCCAAGAAGATCCTGAGATCGTTGGCGGCGCTGCATTCGATTGGTGAGTTGAGTCTTGATGTCAGCTCGAGTATTGGGATCAGCGTTTACCCCGGTGACGGAGACAACGCGGAAACCTTGATGAATCGGGCGGATTACGCGATGTACGAAGCGAAGAAAAGCGGCCAGAATAAGTATCAGTTTTTCCAGCACGCCATGCATCTGCGGCTTGCGGAGCGTCAATCGCTCGAATCCGATTTGCGGTGCGCGTTGGGGCGGCAGGAATTCCTGCTGTACTACCAGCCAAAAATTAATCTTCAGACTGGGAAGATCACAGGAGTGGAAGCGCTCCTTCGTTGGCTGCATCCGGAGCGAGGAATGATTAGTCCCGCCCAGTTCATACCTATTGCGGAGGATTGCGGGTTGATATTGTCGATCGGGCGGTGGGTGCTGCTGGAAGCATGCCGGCAGGCGCAAGCGTGGCGCAACGAAGGATTGGGGAACGTGCCTATAGCTGTGAACGTGTCCGCGTGCGAATTCGGCGCCAGGGATTTCCTGTCGGCGGTTCGAGCCGCGTTGATTGCGACGGGGATGGAACCTCAGAATCTGGAGCTCGAACTGACCGAGAGCGTGCTGATGGCCGACGCTGAGACGGCTTTGTTCACACTCAGCGCCCTCAAAGCTATGGGCGTGCGGCTTGCAATCGACGACTTTGGGACAGGTTATTCCAGTTTTACCTATCTTCGGCGTTTCCCAATAGACACCTTGAAAATCCACCAATCCTTCGTGCACGACATCGCCAACGACCCGAGAGACGCCGCTATCGTCATCTCTATGGTTGATATAGGGAAGGGTCTAAAGCACCGGGTAGTCGCGGAGGGGATAGAAACCCGCGATCAGCTGAGTTTTCTGCAGTGTCATAGATGCGACGAGGGACAAGGCTATTATTTCAGTCGCCCCGTGGCGGCCGAGCAGGCCGGAAAGCTCTTTGATTCCGGCATCGGAAAAGATCTGCTGAATTAGCCCCAGAAGAGGTATTTATGGTTTGCCTCAAACGAATCGCGTGCTTCCTTTGATCATTCTCTGTCTTAAGG
>JBEKTG010000279.1:0-9655 GCA_049516275.1 Candidatus Acidiferrales bacterium | reverse complement strand
TCCGCCGCACCAGCCCTGCGACTTCTCGGGGTCGTGGGTTGCATCCCAGACTTTAATGTCCACCCAGCCGATATCGCCGGTTCGCGAGCCGCTTCCGTAAACCACTTCGTCATCGCTGATGGTCACGTGGTGGTTGTCGAAGCAGGTGTCCACCATGGTGAACTGGCGGGTCTTGGGATCGTAGTATTCCATCTGCCGCCAGCCGCGCGGGATCGGCTGCATCTTGGCCCACGGAAGGCTGGAGCCTTCTTTGCAGAAGGCGGGTTGGTTTTCCGGTTTGCGGAAGCGTGCGGGCATCCACACGCGGCCTTTGCTATCGATGGCCATGTTCGTGGGCGTAGCAGGGTCATACCAGTACAGCTGCTTGCCCCAGTAGGGCGAAGGCTCCGGCATGCTCTGGACTTTTCCTGGCGGAATGCCTTCTTCGCGTACGGGCAGGCGCACGCGTGTGGCGGTGTGTTCCACGGGATCGACCATCAACAGGTCGTCATTGCCCCAGTCCACACCGTAGATCGTGCCATTCGCGTTGGCGGTGGGATGGCGTTTGTCGGTGGTGAGTTCATCGTGAGCGAAGGTGGCCGCAGTTCCCCACTCCCACGCTGTGAGTACGATGTTCCGCTCGATTCCCTGCGGGCGCGACGGCGCGGGCGGCAACTCGCCTTTGGCGATTCGGTCGGTCCAATCCGCGAGCATACCCAGGCCGCGGTTGCGGCCGTAGTTGTCCATGGAGGCGCTCATGCCCGTGCCATCCTGTCCGACGCGGACGCGGTGGTCCCACGCATCCAGCAAGGTGGGAAAGCTCCCCAATTGCGGCTCGATCTGGCGCGTGGCTTTATCGCCGATCTGGTGGCAGGTCTCGCAGCCGGCTTTCATCTGCCACAGCCAGTCGGCCTGGGTCTTCATCGCGGGGTTGATTCCGTTGCCCTGCGGGCCGGTGCCGGGAAATTCGCTCTTGGGCGGCACTTGCGCCAGCGAATACCAGTAATCGGCGGGATAGTATTGCGCCGCTGCCGCGGCGTTTGGAGCGATCAGGGCCGTCAAGTTCAATTCCTTGCCGGGCATCGCTTCCACGTGCGGCGAATCCACCAGGCCGTAGCCTCGCACCCAGACTTCGTACTTCTTTACCGGCAATTGGGGGATCAGGTAGCGGCCTCGGTCGTCGGTGACTACGATCTTGCGGAACTTGGTAGGCAGCTGGTCAGTTTCCGCGATTACCCAGACGCCGGCTTCCGGGCCGTTGGAACTGGTCACCACGCCGCCGATATCGTCGGCATCGACCACTACGGCACTCGCGGCGGACTGTGCTGCCGCTGCTTTGCGCGGGGCAGCCTCTATCCGGACGATTGCGGCAAGGAGAAGAAGTGCGAAAATGAGCCACGTTATCGACGTAAGCCTGGGTCCTCGTGCATTTGATTTCGTCATGATCTCCGCCTTTACGCTTCAGCCGAATTTCGGATTCCACCTGCCGCTTGACCGACAATCTATACCTGACTGCCTCCATGCGCAAGGCTCAGCCAGCGCATTCGTGCTGACGACTCGGCGCGCGCGCCTGCGCGGAACATCAGCCAGCCCAATGAATGATCCTGTGAAGAAGATTTGCTTAACGCCTTAGCTCGGCGGGTGTATAAGAGTGCCGGTTGCGATGGAATGCCGTTGGTGGGAGAAGGAATCGATGACGAATAAAACGATACATGAAACGGTGAGTAAAACATTGTTGCGATTCGTTCTTCTGGTGACAGCTCTGACGGCGTTTGCTGGGCCGTCCCGGGCGCAGTTGGAGGGCATTATCGATATTCACGCGCACTCCGATCCGGATATGCAGCCGCGACGGTATGACGCGCTGGAATTCGCGAAGAGAGCCAAGGCGCAGGGCATGCGCGGGGCGGTGCTCAAGAGTCACGAAGTGCCTACCGCGCAGCTCGCGTACATGATCAATCAGCTCGTGCCGGGTTTTCAGTCCTGGGGAACGCTTGTTCTGAACCGGTCCGTGGGCGGCATCAATCCCCGCGCGGTGGAAATCCAGGCCATGGTCAAAGGCAGCTACCTGAAACTTGTGTTCATGCCCACCAAAGACGCGGAGAACGCACAGGCCCACGCCGAGAAACGGCAGTACGTTCCCGTATCTAAAAACGGCGTACTGCTGCCGGAGACGATCGAGGTGATGAAGCTGATCATCAAATACAACCTGGTGCTGGCCACCGGCCATGTGCAGCCCTCGGATGCGCTGCTGCTGACCAGCGAAGCCCACCGGATGGGAATCAAGAGCGTGGTGGTGACGCATCCTACGCTTCAGCACACCACCGTGGCGCAAATGCAGGAAGAGGCGCGGAACGGGGCTTATCTCGAGTTCACCGCCAATCCCATCATTCCCGCTGGACAGCACGGCAGCCCCACGATTATTCCCAATCTTCCCAGCCGCAAGCCCGAGGAGTGGGCCGCGGATATCCGCGCGATCGGCGCCGAACACATCATCATGTCGGGGGATTTTGGCGGACCCAATTTCCCGGACTTCGTTCCAGGATGGAAAATGTATATCGCCGCGCTGAAAGGCGCCGGGATCACTGACGCTGAAATACACAGGATGAGCTGCGACAATCCGGCCCACTTACTGGGCATGGATGCGCCCGCATCTGGGAAATAGGCTTCGGCGACTGGAATGCCGGCTGCGGTCAAACCGGGGATTTCCGATCGAAGTACGGAGGAACACATGGCCCCTTCCAAGCCAGTTTTAGCCGTAGTCATGCTGGTTGGCTTGCTTTGCGGATCGGCGCTATGGGCTCAGTCTCTGCCCCCGGATTTCAAGAAAGCGCAGCAAGAGCGCAGTGCCGCGATGAGCCGTGGGGACGCCAAGGTGTACGGCCGCTACACGACGGACAATTTCGCGGTCGTGATGCCGGACGGGAGCATGCAGACCAAATCCGATCGCATGGCGGCCATGGCCAAGGCGGCGACTCCGGAGCAGTTGGGTCCGCCGCGAGATGAAAAGGCGACCGTAGCCGGGGACACGATCATCCTCAATTGGATCTCAGCGATACAGGGAAAGGACGCTCGCTTCACCGAGGTGTGGGTAAAAATCGGCGGAAGCTGGAAAGTCGCGGGCGCCCACGTTTCGATGATTCAGAAAAAGTCTTAGCCGCAGATCGTTGGTTCAATCACTACCTTCGGCGACGGAGTTCCCCCGCCGCCAACACCCATCGCTCGAACGCCACGCACATGCCGCTCGATGTCTCATGTGTTGTTGCCTGCGTAGTTACGATGAAAATTCGCATTTGTGATCCGCCAGATGCAAATTATGAGTTTGCGTCGCTTTCAAGAAACGTTTACGTTCCCCTTACGATCGCAGGTTGTTCCCCTTACTGCTCTCACTGCGATCCCCACAGGAGTTCCCATGAGCGACACGAGCTACGAGCAGTCCATTAAGAAGACCCATACCCGGTTGAAGACCAACGCGCTGAATTTCTGGGAGGTTTCCGCGCAGGCGGTGGCGCTGATCTCTCCGAGCATGACTGCCGCGCTGATCGTGCCGCTGATGTTCGGCACGGCGGGATCGGCGGGATGGCTCTGCTACCTCTTCGGCACGATCATGCTGCTGTTTGTGGCTTTCAGCCTCAATCAGTTCAGCCAGCGATATACGTCCGCGGGAAGCATGTACGAATACACGGCCAAAGGCCTCGGGCCGAAGGCTGGCGGCTTATCTGGCTGGTGTCTGATCTTTGCGTACATGTTCATCGGCATCGCGGGAGTCACCGGATTCACTCACTTCGCCACGAAGCTGCTGGACATGACGGGTGCCACGGGTTACCTGTCGCATCCTTCTATAACGCTGTTCGCCCTTTGCGTCCTGGCAGCCTGGTTCCTGGCATATAAGGACATCACGTTCTCGACGATTCTGATGCTCGTCTTCGAGGGCATCTCCGTGGCGCTAATCCTGATGCTGGCCTTTCTGGCGCTGGCGAAAACAGGAGTGGCCGACGCTTCGCAGTGGCACCCTGCGGCGGGCCATGGACTGAAAGACATTGGCCTGGGCGTTGTGGTCGCGATCTTCAGCCTGGTTGGCTTCGAGTGCGCCACGGCATTCGGCGAAGAGGCGCGAACGCCGCTGAAAACGATCCCCCGCGCCGTGATCGCAAGCCTGCTGCTCACGGGCGCGTTTTTTATCTTCATCACCTATGTGGAAACTCACGCGCTGGCCGGTAATAATCCGACCCTCGACAAGCTGGACGCGCCACTTTCCACTCTGAGCGAGAACCTGGGCGTGAAGTGGATGGGAGTGCTGATTTCCATCGGCGCGATGATCAGCTTTTTTGCTCTGGCGCTCTCGTGCCTGAATGCCGGATCCCGCGTGCTGTTTACGATGGGACGGTACGGCATCTTCCCGATTTCCATCGGCAGCTCGCACAAGACGAACCTCACGCCGCACGTGGCCATCACGTCCTTCGCCGTGATTCAGTTCCTGATTCCGACGTCTTTCATGCTGTTGTCGTATGGCGCGGTGGGCGGCTGGCAAATGGCCCCGCTGGACGCATTCAACGACGCGGGCCTCTTCGGCGCGATGGGCTTCTGCGGGGCCTATGTTCTGATCTCGCTGGCCACACCGTTCTATCTGAAGAAAATCGGCGAGTTGAAAGCCCACCACGTGGCCGTGGCCGTGATCGCTCTGGCTCTGTTGATCGTACCGATTGTGGGTACGGTCTATCCGGTGCCCTCGGCGCCGCTGAACTATTTCCCGTATATCTTCCTCGCATACGTTCTTGCTGGCGTAGTGCTGGTTTCCATGCGCAGCCGCAGCCATGCGGAAATGGCCGGCATTCGCAAAGTGCTCGAAGAAACCGCGATCCCAACCGAGTTGGCGATGGGTTCGCTACCCCTGACTGCCGAGGAGCCGCTGCGTTCGTCCGCGGCTTCAGCCGGATGACGGCCACCTTAGGATCCCTGGCGAGCCTCCACCGTTATCCCGTCAAGTCGATGATGGGGGAGGAACTCAACGCGGCACACATCACGCAGCGCGGTCTTTTCGGCGACCGATGCTACGCGTTGTGCGATAGCGAGACCCGCAAGGTGGTGAGCGCCAAGAACCCGCGGAAATGGAAGAACCCGCGGAAATGGCTGAACTTTTTCAGCTACCGCGCGGCATTCACAAGTCCGCCCGTCGAAGGGGCCGCGATGCCTCCGGTGCGCGTGGAACTTCCTGACGGGGGCTTCTCCGTCAGCTCGAATGCCGATTTCGCGCCGGCTCTCTCGGCAACGCTTGGCCGGCCCGTTACGCTGCTGGCGGTGCCACCGCAGAATGCTCAACTGGAAGAGTATTGGCCGGACATGGAGGAACTTTCAAATCGCGATATCGTCACCGACGAGGACATGCCTCCCGGGACTTTTTTTGACCTTGCCGTCTTGCATGTGCTGACCACCGCCACCCTGGACCGTCTGCGTGAATTGAATCCGGGCAGCCGGTTCGAGCCGCGCCGTTTTCGCCCGAATCTCATCATCGACACTGGCGGTCAGAAGGGCTTTGTCGAGAACGAGTGGGTCGGCAAGACCATCGCCATCGGATCGGAAGTCCGCATTCACGTGGACCGCCCTTGCCTGCGCTGTGTGATGACAACGCTGGCCCAGGGGGATTTGCCCAAGGATTCCGGGATTCTGAAGACTGCGGCGCAGCACAACGGCGTCCGGGTCGGCGTTTACGCCTCCGTGATTCAGACCGGAACGGTTCGCATCGGTGATACACTGACATTTCTCTGATGCTTCGCTCGCCCGCCGCTTCCGGCATTCTCCTCTCGATTCAAATCGGCGCTCCGAAAGACTACGGCTCCGAAGGCGCAGGGGACGTTCATGACCAACCCTGGACGACCGGTTTTTTCAAGACGCCGGTCGGAGGTCCTGTTTTCGCAGGCACGGCGAATCTCGCCGGCGATGGCCAGGCCGATCTTGTGAATCACGGCGGCATCGACAAGGCGGTCCTGGCGTACAGCGCCGATCACTATCCGAAATGGCGCGAAGAGTTGAACATGCCCGGCATGCCCTACGGCGCGTTCGGCGAGAACCTTACGATTACCGGATTGAGCGAAAAATCGGTCTGCATCGGTGACATCTTCCGGATTGGGGAGGTGACGTTCGAGGTGAGCCAGCCGCGCCAACCCTGCTGGAAGCTCGCGCGGCGCTGGCGCATGCATGAGTTGACCGGCCTGGTTGTCCGGAACGGGCGCAGCGGCTGGTATCTGCGGGTGCTGGAAGAAGGATGGATCGAGGCTCGCATGCCGGTCACACTGATCGAGCGCACCAACCCCGATTGGCCGATTGCTCGCGCCAACGAAATCCTGTACTACCACCGGAAGGACTTGCCCCTTACCATCGAGTTGGCTGCTGTGCCAGGACTGGCTGATTCGTGGGTACAGGAATTAGAGGAACGCGCCGAGCATCTTCGCGCTGAGGCGTTTTGAATTAATACTTCACTTTTCCGAGTAGGGCGTTCTAGGATCGCCTTCTAAAACCACGCGAGTCTAACCGGAGCGGCGGAAGTTCTCAGTCACCGAAGTACGCAAAGGCTCGGGAAGATCGTCCCAGACTTTCGCGAGCAGCGAATCCCGATGCGGGCCTTGCATTACGTCGATGAAATCGAGTATCGCTCTGCGCTGTTCGTCTGACCCGTGATCCCACACTTCCTTCGCAGTTTTCACGGCAGCGCCCAGCGTAGTGCGTTCCCTTACACGCTTCTGCACCACAGGAAGAAGCAGAGCTACGCCGCCGAATAGCAACAGGGCGATCGGAAAGACGACTGCGAGTCTCAAGGCTCCCCCCTTGGCTGTGGAGCGGGTGCGTCCCAAGGTGCCCTATGCGGTCCTTATATCAATCTGCAACAGCCCCAGAAAGGCCTTTCATGGTCGCCAGGCGATCATGAGGTTGCCGGGACACTCAGGATTGCAAGATAGCTCGTCCGGCTAGCTTGTCCGGCGGAGCCGCCTGGAAACTCCACCAGAATCGCTCGATTGTACAAAGCAGGGCCTGAAAATGTAAACAAATCATTTGTACACTACAGTACAGGCATATATATTCCATAAACGCCGAGAGAGCGCTGCTTAGTCCGGGGCGACGAAGGCAGATCCTGGTGTTGTGGGGGTTCAAGCGCCATGAACCGACGCCGTTATCTCCGAGGAGTTCTCCTCACTTTAATTTTCGGAACGCTTCCCGTTGCGGCGCTTGCGCGCGGCGGGAATAAGACGGAAGCCGGGCGAACCTTACGAACGGAAACGGAACTGACGCTCGTCAATGTCAGCGTCACCGATCCTTCCGGAAGCCCCGTGACTGGCCTGCAGCGGCAGAATTTCCGGATATTTGAAAATGGAACGGAACAGGGAATCGTCAAATTTAGCACCGAGGACGTTCCCGTCTCGATCGGCGTGATTCTAGACACCAGCGAGAGCATGGACGACAAGGTCTATGAGTCGCGCCTGGCCGCCCTGAAGTTCTTTGTAACCGCAAATCCGCGGGACGAGTTCTTCCTCGTGGACTTCAACGACCGCGCGCAGCTGGTGAAGGAGTTCACCGGCAGCGTGGAGGAACTTCAAAACTACCTGGGGGTGGATGCCCAGGCCCATGGGGAGACCGCGCTCTACGACGGCGTTTATCTTGGCCTGAGTCACATGAACGCGGCACAGCACGCCAGGAAGGCTTTGCTGCTCATCTCGGACGGAGGCGACAATCATAGCCGCTACAACGAGGGCGACGTCCGAAGATTTGTTCAGGAAGCGGACGTGCAGCTTTACACCATCGGACTATTCGGCCATATCGGAGGCTACCGGATCGAGGAACTCAACGGTCCGTTTCTTCTGAACGATTTGACCGAGATGACCGGTGGCCGCGCATTCACCGCTCACAACTCGGATGAACTGTCCGATATCGCGACGAAGATCAGCATGCTGCTGCGCAGCCAATATGTGATCGGGTACCACCCGGCGGACCTCACGCATGACGGCAAATGGCGAAAGATTAAAGTGAAGCTGCGTCCTCCGCAGGGATTACCGCCGCTTAGGGTAGAGGCCAAGAACGGCTATTTTGCGCCGGGCCGTTAACGCCGGCAATGCAGGGTTCAGGTCAGCGGAGAGTTTCAGAGGCGTTGTTGCGCTCTGCCCAGAAAAAGTAGCGGCCGACTCGCAGGTATGATTGCGAAGCCGGCCGCCCTTGGGTGAGTTGTTGTCATTGTCACGGTTTCAGGCGGCGGCCAAACCCTTCACAGCCGGGCTCAGCTAGTTTCACGCGCCCTTCACTGGCTTGGCGATTGTATCCACAGAAAGAATGTTTCCGTCCAGGCGACCGGTGATCGTCGCTTTGTCGGCGATGTACTTCAGGAGTACATCCTGATTGCCCTGAAGCTTGTAGGTCTTGTCGCCGACTACCAGGACGATGTCGTCTCCCTGATGCTTTACCGATTCCAGCGCCCACGTCCAGGGAGTGAAGCCCTTGTGCATCGGCTGGTTGCCTACGCAATGCGCGCAGGTTACCAAGCCGGTGAAAGTGACATTGCTCACGGGGTGTGCGAAAGACCGAACAGCGACCAGGAACGACAACGCTACGAGGCTTGCCAGAACAACTGTTGCTCGAATTTTGTTATTGGGGACCATGGGTGTTTCCTCCATGGTTGCGATAGTAAAGGTGGGAACGTACGGAAGGCATAAACTTGCCATAAGGTCTTCGTAAGACTGAAACAATCTGGAAACACGAACAAACCCGCCAGCGGCGCCTCATCCATAAAACAGATCAGGGCGATATAAAGAAAGCATAGTCACAGATTAGTGTGACATATGTATTCTATATGCCTCGCATAAGGGCGGCCGGAAATGACCAGGCGCCCAGACGCAGCAGGGGGTTCAAACTTTATGAATCGACGCCGTGCTCTCCCGGGAATTCTGGCTGCTTTACTTGCCGGGCTGCTTCCCGTTGCCGCCCAGGCGCGCGCCAAGAACAATCAAACGTACGACGGCGCGGTCAGCTTCGGCTCTCAACTGCTCTACCTGGATGAGGGATGTCTTTCTGTGGACGGCGCGATCGCATCGGGGAGTTTTTTCGAGAATCTGAAGCGAAGCGACAGCGGCATCCTGCCCGAATATAGAAAAGGCAACGAACTTGTGACGGAGTATCCGGAATCATTGACCGCCTCCATCCGGATTATCGGCAACCAATGCAATGCGGCGTCCGGCGCGCATTCTCCTATCTTCAACGGCGATTCGTATACACTGTCATTCGAAGTGGACTGGAAGAACGGGTTCGAATTGAGCCGAGTTCCGGTGACCGCCCGCTGCGCCGGGTCTTCGGTTCTGATTAACCCCAGCGGAGATGGGGACATCATCACCGCTCCTCTACTGACGTGCCAGCTGACAGTGGCCAGCAAGGGCGTTCCGCTCGCGAATCATCTGATCGTGTCGGTTCTTGGGTCCGATGGGAAACTCTTGACGCGGCTGTCCGCCGCTCCCTGATCAAATCCCCGCGCGTTTTTTGCCGATTTATTCAACCTATTTGTTCAGCCTGTCGCCCCGCCGAAAGATGCTTGCTTGACGGCTATGTAACCAGGGCAGTACGCTCCTAGCTCCCAGGAGGGACCCTCATGCACACGCGGCAGCACATGCAGAAATTTACCCGGCTTTCGCACTTCGGAGCGACA
>JBEKTG010000278.1:0-5196 GCA_049516275.1 Candidatus Acidiferrales bacterium | reverse complement strand
GCCCGCTGGATTCCCGGTGACACCTGGCGGCTTTACGTAACCAACAATCCGCTCCTCTGGCTGCCTTTATTCGTGATGGGCATTTGCGCCAGCCGGATGGCTGCGGATTGGCGGAAGGTACCAGAGGGCACCGCAGAAGTCCTCTCGACGGCAGCGTTCGTGGCGCTGATTCTGTGTGCCCTGGCGTGGCCGCACAAATGGGCTGATGTCTTCGTGACGGGCGGAATCGCGCCGCTATTGGCAGCGGTAATCCTGTTCTTCACCCGCAGTCAGGGATGGATCGCTCGCACGCTGGGCAGCTCTTTGTTCAGCAAGCTGGGAGAGGCCAGCTACGCAGTCTATATTCTGCAGGCGCCCCTGTGGCGTTACTGGCAGGAAATTACCAATTCTCTTCGCGGCGCCCCCGCGCAGACCGGCGTTGCGACCTTGTGGCAATTTGGACTGTTCGTCCCGCTGCTCGTGCTAGCCTCCCTGGCTGTGCACGGATACGTGGAAGTCCCCACGCGCGCCTGGCTCAGCGGATTGAAGAAGAAACGTGCCCTTCAGCAAACGGCAGGCACAATCGAGCGCCCTGTGCTGCAGCCAAACGCGATCCAATTGCAGGGAGATTAATTCAAGGAACGCTGCACGCTCGCGGACTCCGCTCTTACTGCTGCCATCCCCCGCCCAAAGCGCGATACAGCTCCACATAGTCGAGCATTTCGTTCAATTGGGCCTGGGCCAGCGTGAGTTCAGCGGAGTAGTAGCGCGTATCGGCGTCGATCACTTCGAGGTAACTCGAAGCGCCGCCCCGATAGCGCAGGTCAGATAGACGGCTGGCATCTTGCGCCGAGTGCGTAAGCAGCTCCTGCTGCTTGCGGAATTCCTGATCCTTGGCATAGGCGACCAGCGCGTTGGACACCTCGCGAAACGCCTGCTGGATCGTCTGCTGGTAGGTAAGCGCGGCTTGCTCTCGCTGCGCCTCGGCCAACTTTACGCCGCCGCGAAGGCTCCCGCCGGCGTAAAGGGGCTGCGTAAGCTGTCCCGTGAAGGACCACAATCCCGCCGGCCCCGTGAACAGCTGCGATAGCGCGATGCTCTGCACCCCGCCGACGCCCGTAAGAGTGATGGCCGGGAAATACGCCGCCTTCGCCACACCGATCTGCGCGTTCATCGACATCAATTGCGCTTCCGACTCGCGAATGTCCGGCCGGCGATCGAGCAGCGACGAGGGCAGCCCCGCCGGAACCTCGGGCGGGTGCAGCTGGGCCGTTAATTCCATGCCTCGCGCCACGCCTTCGGGATTTTCCCCCAGCAAAATGCTGATCAGGTTTTCCTGCTGCTCGATCTGCTTTTCGATATTGGTAATCTCCCCCGAAGCGTTGAAGACCAGCTGTTCGGCCTGGCGCACATCGAGTAGCGACGTTCGGCCATGGTCCACGAGCAGCTGCGTGAGCCGCAGCGAATCCTGGTCGGACGCCAGCGTGCGCCGCGAAATATCGATCTGGAGATCGAGCTCGCGCAGCGTGAAATACGCGGACGCGACATTCGCCACCAGCGAATCGATCACCGCCTTCCGCGCCCACTCATTCGCAAGCAGTTGATCGCGAGCCGCTTCCGTGGCGCGCCGATACTTCCCCCAGAAGTCGAGGTTCCACTGGAACCCTAGCCCCAGCTCGGTATAGCTGTCGTCGTACTCGTTAAAGAATTTCGACTTGGCGTTCCGGCTGCCGTTGCCGATGGCGATCGCCGCAGCCGAGGGAAGCTCGTTGCTTCGCGTGATGCCCAACTGGGCCTGCGCCTGCAGAATCCGGCTGGCGGCAATGCGCACGTCGTAATTCTGCTGCAGCGCGGTGCGGATCAGCGACTGAAGCTGAGCGTCCTGGAATACGTCCCACCATTTCTCTGCGCCGAACGAAGCGGCGGCGCCCCCGCTGGAGGCTGTCGCCTCCGTCCCGGCTGGCGCGCCACGATACGTCTGCGGAGTCACAACCGCAGGGCGCTTGTAATTGGGCCCCACCGCGCATCCGGCTAGCAGGAGCGCCCCAAAAGCGCCGAGCATCATCCGGAAAGCCGCCCGCCGCGTCAGCCTCCCCATCAGTCGTCACCTCTCTCGGCATCGTCCGGAGTCGGCAGGCTCCTGATGTCCATTCCACCAGGCCGAGCTTCATGCATGCGCAGCGCGATGCGTTCAAACAGCACAAACAAAACGGGAATCACAAAAATCGCCAGCAGCGTAGCCGCCAGCATTCCAGCAACGACCACCGTCCCAAGAATCTCGCGCCCCACGGCACCCGATCCCGAAGCCACCGCAAGCGGTATACATCCCAAAATAAAAGCGAACGACGTCATCAAAATGGGACGCAAGCGCAGCTTGGCCCCCTCCAGCGCCGCGGACACCACGTCGCGCCCCTTGGCCATCTCGTCGCGCGCAAACTCCACGATCAGGATCGCGTTCTTCGCCGCCAGGCCGATCAGCATCACCAACCCGATCTGCGCGTAAATATCGAGGTCAAAGCGCCGCAGGTACAGCCCGGCGAAGGCGCCGAAAATCGCGATGGGCACCGAGAGCAGCACCGAAAATGGCAGGCTCCAGCTTTCATACAGCGCCGCCAGAATCAGAAACACCACCAGCAGCGACAGCGCG
Organism: Candidatus Acidiferrales bacterium; assembly: GCA_049516275.1. Classification (GTDB taxonomy): domain Bacteria; phylum Acidobacteriota; class Terriglobia; order Acidiferrales; family UBA7541; genus Palsa-295. The sequence continues at coordinate 2,570 of JBEKTG010000278.1, read as the reverse complement.
AAAATAGGTCCCGCCGTGCCGCTGGCCTTGTTCTCCTGGTACGAGAGGTCCGCCCAGTCGTAGCCCATGGTAGCTGGCAGCGTTTCCCGTGCCACCTCTTCCAGCGCAGCCTGAGCCTGCCCCGAACTGTATCCTGGCGCAGCCGAGCCAATGATCTGCGCCGCGCGGAAAAGATTGAAGCGGTTGGTATAGTCGGGTCCATTGATAGGCTTCGTCGAGACCAGCGTCGAAAGCGGCACCATCGTGTTGGCGCGGTCGCGCACATAATATTGATCGATCGACGCGGCCGACGTCCGGTCCTCCGCCTCCGCCTCGAGAAACACCTTCCACTGCCGGCCGAACCGGTTGAATTGGTTCACGTACAATCCGCCCAGCGAAGTTTGCAGCACCTGATACACATCGCCCAGCGAAACTCCCTGCTTCAGCGCCTTGTCCCGGTCGACCGTCGCAAAAACCTGCGGCGTCCGTGCCGAAAATTGTGAATTGACGCCGGTCAACTCCGGCCGTCTCCGCGCCGCCTGGAGAAATCTTTGCAGCCCCTGGTCGAGATCCTCCACCGAACCTCCCGAGCGGTCCTGCAGCCAGAGCGAGAAGCCGCCGGCGTTCCCAAGCCCCGGGATCGGAGGAGGGTTAAAAGCAAAGGCCACTGCCTCCGGTATTTGCCTGGTCAATTGCCTGTTGATGTTCGCCAGGATCGCCTTCGAATCAAGGCTGGGAGACCTCCGCTCGGACCACGGCTTCAGAGACACAAAAAACAAGGAATTATTGGTGGTCGAGACTCGCGATAGAAAGCTGTACCCCACAATCGTCGTGAAATGCGCCACGCCCGGCGTGTGCGACAGCACGTTCTGAACCTTGTCCGCGACCGCTGCGGTGCGAGCCAGCGACGCTGCAGGCGGAAGTTGGGCGTTCAGAAAAAGAAAGCCGTAATCCTCGTCCGGCAGAAAGCTGGTAGGCAGCTTCCTTCCGATAAATCCATCCAGGAGCATAAAGCAGCCCAGAACCACCATAGCCACCACGGCCTTGCGGATCAATCCCTGGCTGATCCACACGTAGCGGTCCTGCAGCTTGCCGAACCCCCAGTTAAAGCCCCGGAAGAATCCTGCCAGAATCCCCGTGGAAGCCTTGCGCGGCCGAAGGAGCATGGCAGCAAGAGCCGGCGACAGCGTGAGCGCGTTGAAAGCGGAAATGAGAACCGAAATCGCCACCGTAACCGCGAACTGCTTGTTCAGCCGTCCCTGAATTCCGCTCATGAACGCCATCGGTATAAATACCGATGCAAGAATCAGCGCGATGGCCACCACCGGGCCGGACACCTCGCGCATCGCTTGCAGCGTGGCCTCGCGCGGCGCCATCCCCTCTTCGATGTGGTGCTCCACCGCTTCCACCACCACGATCGCGTCATCCACCACCAGACCGATCGCCAGCACGAGGCCAAAAAGCGACAGCGTGTTGATCGAAAATCCCAGCGCTGGAAAGAACGCAAAAGTGCCGATCAGCGAAACCGGCACCGCAATCATGGGAATCAACGTCGCGCGCCAATTCTGCAGGAAGAGGTAAACCACGAGAATCACGAGCGTCAGCGCGATCAGCAGCGTCACCAGTATTTCGTGGATGCCCTCGGTCACCGGCAGCGTCGTATCGAGCCCCACTGTGTAAGTCAGATCGGGTGGAAACCTCTTCTGCAGCTGATCCATCGTTTTGCGGGTGGCGTCGGCAACGGCTACCGCGTTCGCGCCGGGTGTCAAAAATACGGCGACGATGCAGGCCGGCTCCCCGTCGAAGCGCGAGGTCTCGTTGTAGCTGAGCGCCCCTAATTCGATGCGCGCAACATCTTGTAGCCGTACCACCGAACCATCCGGATTCGCGCGCACCACGATCTGCCCGAACTGCTCCGCCGTCACCAGGCGTCCCTGCGTGCGGACGGTATAGGTCATCGCCGTTCCCGGCGGCGCGGGATTCCCCGAAAGCTGCCCCGCCGGATTCACGGTATTTTGCTGGTTCAGCGCCGCCACCAGGTCGGCGACCGTCATCCCCAATTTGGCCAGCACCTGCGGCCGGAACCACACGCGCATCGAGTAATCGGTGGCGCCAAAGAGCAGCACCTGTCCCGCGCCGGGAATGCGCAGGAGCTGATCGTTGATGTTGATATTCGCGTAGTTCGCAAGAAAGAGGGAGTCGTGAGTGTGGTTCGGCGAGTACAGCCCGAAAGCGATCAGCGGCAGACCCGTGGATTTTCGGATCGTCGTGCCGAACTGGTTCACGTCGGGTGGCAGATTCGGCGCGGCCTGCGCCACGCGGTTCTGCACGTTCACTTCATCGGTGTTCACATCGGTGTCGACGTCGAACGTCACGGTCAGCGACATCGTGTTGTCGTTCCCGTTGGTCGATTGCATGTACAGCATGTTGTCGACGCCGTTCATCTGCTGCTCGACCGGCGTCGCCACCGACTGCTCGACGGTTTGCGCGTCCGCTCCGGGATACGTAGTGGAAACGATCACCTGCGGTGGCACGATATCAGGGAATTGCGCTTCCGGAAGCCCGCGGATCACCACCAGCCCGGCCAGCAC